>JBJMLW010000030.1:0-7562 GCA_045805105.1 Flavisolibacter sp.
GGTAAACAACTCGGCAGCAGTCAGCAGTTTTATCCTACGTCTGTTCCGCAGGAAGGATTTGCCGAACAGGACCCGTTCGTGGTTTTTGACGCCTTTATTTCCGTAGCCAGGGGAATGATCCGGGAGCTGAAAGAAATTCCAGCAGTTATTTCATTCAGCAGTGCCATGCATAGTCTTATGGTAACCGACAAATCCTGTAAGCCATTAACGCAACTCATCCTGTGGTCTGATTCGAGGAGTGCTTCCATCGCAGAGGAACTTCGATGTACTGCACAGGGAAAAAAAATTTATGAAGCAACAGGAACACCTATTCATGCCATGTCGCCATTATGCAAGATCATGTGGCTGCAAAAAAACAGGGCTGACATTTTGAATGCAGATTGCATGTATATTTCAATGAAGGAATTTTGCTGGTTCCACCTGTTTGGTGAATTTGTAATTGACCATTCCCTTGCATCTGCAACAGGGCTGTTTGACATTGAAAAAAGAAAATGGTATGATGAATCATTGAAAATCGCAGGGATAAACGAATCGCAATTATCACAACCTGTGTCTACCTCTTACATAAACAACAGGATTAATGCAAGAATGGCCGCACAGTTTGAATTTTCAGCACCGGTTGATTTTTGTATAGGTGCCAGTGATGGATGCCTCGCCAACCTGGGAACATATTCTATTCAAAAAGGAATAGCTGCTTTAAGTATCGGAACCAGTGGCGCCATCAGGATTTGCACTTCCAGACCGGTAAGAGATGCTGCCATGATGAATTTCAATTATATACTTGATGAAAAGAATTATATCAGCGGAGGCGCCATTAATAATGGTGGAAATGTTGTGCAATGGCTGCTGAATAATTTTTTAAATCAGAGAATTGATGAAAAAAATTATTCAGACCTGTTTGAAGAAATCGGGCAGGTTAGTCCTGGTGCTGATGGACTGATCTTTCTTCCATACCTGCAGGGAGAAAGAGCACCTGTGTGGGATGAAAAATGTTGTGGTGTTTATTTCGGTGTACGGTTCATACATGAACGAAATCATTTTCTGCGGGCATCAGTAGAGGGAATCTGCTTTGCGTTATTCCAGATTATGAATGCTCTCGAAGAAGCCACAGGTCCAATTGAAACTCTGAATGCCAGTGGTGGTTTTGTAAAGTCACCAATTTGGTTAATGACACTGGCCAATATCACAGGGAAAAAAATTGCTGTACTTCAAACGGATGATGCATCAGCCATCGGTGCTGCATTCATGGGATTGAAAGCAACCGGACTCATTGAGGATTATAATGCCTTATCTGCTGAAATAGGCATGCAGTTTTTACCGGACAAGAATTTAGCCGGTGCATTCGATAAAAATTTCAGTGTGTTTAAAAAACTCTATCCGCAATTGAAGGAATTAATGCATATGTGAATGGAACCACGGAGGCACAGAGGAAAATTGTGAATCTCGGTGCCACTATGCCTCCAAGGTTCAAAAAATCTAATTCACACCAGCAAGTTTCAGACTAACTTTTTTTAATGACTTCAGTACAATTTCTTCCTTTTCAATAATTCCATCAGGAAGAACAATCACCGAAACTGATGGATCATGGAACCAGGATGCACTGCGCAATTTTTCTACATGAATGATACCGATTATATACTGCCTGTCGTCTGTACTGTGATACTCGCTTACCTGTTCAAAATCCCATTTGTTTACTTCCGCCCATTCATTAAAACTTACATACACCTTCAGGAAAAACTGGTTGGACAGTTCATATTTTTCAGTACGGTTCAGTTTTTTGTATTCATACTGGTAATGATAACTGAGTGCGGAAATATCACTGATCACTGCAGAAGAAGTAGGGTATCTTCCCGCTCCTTTTCCATATAGGAATTGTTTATCTGCGAGCTTGCTTTCAATCGTCACGCCATTGAATTCATTGTTCACATTAAATAACTGGCTGTCTGAGGTTACAAACTGGGGCAGAACAAAAGCGGCCACTTTTCCATTTGGTAGTTTTCTTGCCTGCGCGGTCAGCTTGATCCTGTAATTTTTTTCACCGGCAAAGGATGCATCACTATCATGCAGTCTGGTAATACCTGTTCGAATGAGGTCAGCAGGATTTGAAATGATACCATATGCATGCACAAGGAGAATGGCCAGTTTGTTGGCAGCATCAAATCCCTCTACATCAAGCTTTGGATTGCTTTCAGCAAATCCAAGTTGCTGCGCCTTCTGCAGTGCATCAGCATATGAAAGGCCTTCGCTGATTTTCGTGAGAATAAAATTTGTACTGCCATTCACGATCCCTGAAACACTTTGCAGGAGGTCATTATCATAGTACTCCTCCAGGTTACGGATAATGGGAATACTTCCGCAAACTGCAGCTTCATAAAGGAATGATACTTCGTGCTGACGCTGCAGGTATATGAGTTCTGCCAGGTGTTCTGCAATCAGTTTTTTATTGGCGCTGACAACAGATTTTTTATTCCGGAATGCAGTAGTGACAATCTTATACGCTTCATCGGCATCATCAATCAGCTCAACGATCAGGTTGATTTCAGGATCTTCCAGCAGTTCATTGTAATTGGTTGTGAATAATGCAGGATCTGCATTTCTTTTTTTCTCCGGATGCCGGATACAGATTTTTTTTATGGTTCCGTTTAGGGATGGCGTTTGTTGTAATACCTGGAAAATCCCCTCTCCTACCACGCCGAAACCAAATAAACCTATCGTTAACTTCTTATGCATATTGTTGTTTTATACTGTTATAAATTTTTGGGCTAAGAGTAAAAAAGAGAGAAATAAGATAAGGAGGATAGAATTTTTTTTCGCACAGAGCTAACAGAGGACACAGTATTGATGGATACAATATCTCTGTTTGCCATGGCATCTCTGTGCGAATTAAAAGGCATCTCTCTTTCATTTCTTTTTCTCCTTTAGCTCTTAGCTGCAGCCCGCAGGCCGAATATTTTCTGACTTTTAAATGCGTGTTCAAGATCATCTATCAAATCTTTTTCTTCTTCCAGACCTACAGAGAGTCGTATCAAACTGTCCGCCACGCCTGCTGCCCTTCTTTTTTCTGCAGGAATAGATTTATGAGTCATGTTTGCCGGATGACACACCAGGCTTTTGATTCCACCAAGACTTTCAGCAAGCCGGAAAATTTTTGTTGCCTTTACAAAATTTACTGCAGCATCTTCCGTATCATTTTTCAGAATGAATGATACAATACCGCCGAATCCTTTTGATTGTCTCTTTGCGATATCATGATTGATGTGTGACGGCAAGCCAGGGTAAAATACCTGTTCCACTTCAGGATGCAATTCGAGGTATTCTGCAACTTTTTGTGCATTGATGCAATGCTGCCGGATGCGTAAGGGCAGCGTTTCAATACCACGGATCACAAGCCAGCTGTCGAATGGAGAAAGAATGGCGCCGCTTGCATTCTGTAAAAATTTAATCTGAGCGCCTAGTTCTTCATCTTTGGTTACAACGATACCTGCAATCAGATCACTATGACCACCGAGGTATTTGGTTGCTGAATGAAGAACAATGTCTGCACCGAGTGTCAATGGCTTTTGCAATGCAGGTGAGGCGAATGTATTATCAACACAAAGCAAGCAGCCGGAAGCTTTTGCAATCCTTCCAATTGCTGCGATATCGGAAATTTTCAATGTTGGATTGGTAGGCGTTTCAATCCAGACCAGTTTTGTTTGTGGTGTGATGGCATGAAAAACATTTTCAGCCTGGGTGCTGTCAACATATTTTACGCTGATACCGAATTTTTCATACACCTGTGTAAAGAGGCGGAATGCACCACCATAGATATCATCTACGGCAATGATCTCGTCACCGCTTTTCAATAATTTTAAAACGGCATCTATTGCGGCTAGTCCGCTGGCAAAGGCCGCTCCTGTAGATCCTTCTTCCAGTGTTGCAACCAGGTTTTCCAATGCACTCCGCGTTGGATTTCCCGTACGGGCATAATCATAACCCTTGTTCACGCCGGGTGCTTCCTGTATAAATGTTGAAGTCTGGTAGATGGGAACTGAAATGGCGCCGGTAAGCGGATCGACCGGTATACTGTGAATGATTTGTGTTGCGTTACTCATATTTCTGGTTTGTCATTTTGCTGGTTGTGCATCAAACAAGAAAGTTGAGAACGGCCCGGAGAGTTGCTTTATGGGCATAAAAAAACTCTTCGGACAAATCAGAAGAGCTTCAACTGTAGTAGCTATATCTGACTTATCTGTCCCGATGTTACAACCGGGATGGAATTGGCACCTTGCATATTGTAAAACAACAGCAGGTTGTCAAGGCTTCTGCGGGCCATTACCCTCAGCCTTTCTTGATAAGTGAATGAAAGAACTGTTGCAAATATATGATGCAATGACTTATATGAAAATTTTTTTTTTGAACTCGGTTAGCAAGCTGCGCGCTTCTCGCCACGCGCTACGCGACTTTAATACTAAGCTCACTACATAATCGATAATTCTGAAGAATGTCTTGATCTACTGTCGTGCAGCGCGTGGCGAGAAGCGCGCAGCACCTTGTACCACATGAATCCATAGTTAAAAATTATCCCCATTTGCTAAAAGTTTTAGGAAAGTGTTTTAATTTGTGAAAAATTACCGGATGGCTACCAATATAAAATGTCCTAGTTGTGGAAGCAAGTTCGATGTGCAGGATGTATTGTCTGCAGATGTAGAGCAGAAGCTCAGACAACAATTTGAAAAGCAACTGCAGCAGAACGTTGCGCAATTGAGTGAGGAAAAGAAAAAGCTTGAAGAAGAACAACGCGTTTTTGAAGATAAAAAAAGGAATCAGAATGAACTGTTTCAGCAAAAACTTCAACAGGAAAAAATAAAGCTTGAATCAGAACTGCAGCAGCAGATCCGCAAATCCATATCATCGGATTTCGAAAACCAGCTTCGTTTGCTTCAGCAGTCGGCAGAGGAAAATGAAATAAAACTCAAACAGGCAAGACAGCGTGAAATGTCTTTTCTTGAAAAAGAGCAGGAACTGAAAACAAAAGAAGCGGAACTGGAGTTACAGGCGAAAAGAATGCTGCAACAGGAAAGAGAAAAGCTTACCGAAGAGATCAGAAAAATTGAACAGCAGAAAGTTGAAGCAAAAGAAACCGATATGCTGTTGCGCCAAAGGGAACTGGAAAAACAGCTGGAAGACCAGAAAAAACTTGCAGCCGAAATGAAACGCAAAGCAGAACAGGGTTCTATGCAACTACAGGGAGAAGTGCAGGAACTTGCGTTACAGGATATGCTGAAGGCAGCTTTTCCATTTGATGTGGTTTGTGAAGTGGGGAAAGGAGTAAGAGGCGCTGATTGCCTGCTTACCATCAGAAATAATTTTGGACAGGAATGTGGAAGGATCATTTTTGAAAGCAAGCGCACGCAGGCATTTTCAGCGGACTGGATTGAAAAATTAAAAGCAGACAAAATATCAACAGGTGCAGACCTGGGTGTTCTGGTTACCCAGGCAATGCCAAAGGATATGGATCGCTTTGGCGACAAGGATGGCATCTGGGTATGCACATTTATGGAGGCACGCGCACTGGTAAATGTTTTGCGCGATGGAGTGATCAGGATCTTCAACGCTACACGCAAGCATGAGAACAAAGGCGACAAGATGCATTTGTTGTATGATTATCTTACAAGCCATGAATTTGCTGAACAATGGAAAGCCGTACGTGAGGGTTTTATGTCGATGAAACTTTCCATCCAGCGTGAACGCGATGCCATGGAAAAATTATGGAAGTCGAGAGAAAAACATCTTGAAAAAGTTTTACTGAATACAGCATATATAAAAGGTTCCATTGAAGGTATTGCAGGCCAGGATACGATTGACCTCGCATTAACCGATGATGAAAATGATGAAGAAGAGGAGACGCCGAGGTTGATGTTTAAGTGAGGGACGTGAAACGTGAGACGTCAAACGTGAAACGAGCAAAACAGGAATCCCTGGTTTGCATGAAGGAATATTAATGCAATGAGGAAACTCGATTGCCGCTTCACGTTTGACGTTTCACGTCTCACGTTTCACGTTTGACGTTTCCGTCACCACCCACGCCATCATCAATCCCTTAAACATTTTATAATGCACGGGAAAGGCAACATGAATATCATCTCTTGAAAACTTACCATCAAGCCATCCTTCCTCATCAGGATGATGTGTATGCAGTCGCAGCATCTCACTGAAATCAACCTTACCGAGTCCCCACCATTTAAACATGGCTTCCTTGGCACTCCATAATATTGTTGAATATTCAAGATGGTTATCAGCAGACCATTTTCTTAACATGACAGATTCATCGCGATGAAGAAATTTTCCTTCAATCTTTTTTACTTTTTCTGAAGGCATTTCAATATCTATACCTACCCTGTTGGTTGTACTTACAATTACAGCTGCATAGTCGCCACAGTGAGAAATGGAAAAATGATAGGCCTCATCTTCGAGAAAGGGCTTTTTGGTATCTGCAATCCTGATCAGTTCAATAGGGAAGCCTGGATAAAGCCATTGAAGTAAATACCTTCCTGCCAGGTGCTGCAATCTTTTATGCGGATGTGTTATATTCTGCTGCAATGGTACATTCCTGGAAAAAAATTCTTCTCCCTCTTCAATTTTCCAGATGGCGAGCCTTGTGTTAGCGTCAATATCCTGTTGAAAAAAAATAGGCATGTTTCCAAATTTCACGATTATTTTGCCTCCCCGACTCTTTCATCAATAAAACACGGGCATTCATGATTCTTTCCGACAAGCGCATTCTAGAAGAAATCAGCAAAGGCACTATAAAAATTGAACCATACCGGAGACAATGCCTGGGGAGTAACAGTTATGATGTTCACCTGGGGAAACACCTCGCTACTTACAGGGAACACATTCTCGATGCTAAAAAACACAATGAGATTGAGCCATTTGAAATTCCTGAGGAAGGTTTTGTTTTGTATCCCCATATTTTTTATCTCGGGGTTACGGAAGAATACACAGAAACCCATGCACATGTTCCCTTCCTTGAGGGCAAATCATCCACCGGACGGCTGGGTATTGACATCCATGCTACCGCAGGCAAGGGCGATGTTGGATTCTGCGGAAACTGGACACTTGAGATTTCTGTAAAACAACCAGTAAAAGTTTACCACGGCATGCCCATCGGGCAACTGATCTATTTTCCTGTTGAAGGTGAAATAGAAGTAAAATACAATCAGAAAAAAGATGCGAAGTACAGCGGACAGCCGGACAGGCCTGTGGAAAGTATGATGTGGAAGAATAAATTCTAAAATTATTTTTGACCACTCAGTATTACTGAAATAGGTTTTCTATTCCAGCTTTTTTTCCCGCCTTCGCTTCGCTACGGACGGGCAGGCTTGAAAAAAAAGTGGAACAAATAAGGATTGCCACCTGGGGTTGGAATGCCCTACAGGATGTTTGTTTTCCTTTCTACCTTTTTTCTTGAAAAAAAGGTAGCCAAAAATTCAAGGCGATCCGATGCGGAACAGTCTTTTAGATCGACGCCTCCTCTTACGGATCGCCGGTGGTTACAGTCTTTAAAATGGAAGAGCTTA
>JBJMLW010000031.1:0-4401 GCA_045805105.1 Flavisolibacter sp.
AGACAGTTTTAAAAAATCCGGAAAGTTTTATCGGAATAGGTACAGTGCCCATGCAGGATGTGAACCTCGCTATCAGGGAAATGGAAAGATGCATGAAAGATTTAAAAATGCCGGGAATAGAAATAGCAACAAATGTGAATGGAAGAAATTTAGGAGAATCAGAATTTTTCCCATTTTATGAGGCGGCTGAAAAATTTGGTTGCGCATTATTTATACATCCATGGGACATGATGGGTGAAAAACAAATGCCTGAATTCTGGCTTCCATGGCTCGTTGGTATGCCAGCTGAAACAACAAGGGCTATGTGTTCACTGATTTTCAGCGGTGTTTTTGAAAAATTCCCCCGGTTAAGGATAGCATTCGCACATGGTGGTGGATCTTTTGCGTATACACTAGGAAGAATTGAACATGGGTATCATGTAAGGCCTGATCTTGTTCAAATTAATAACAAGAGAAATCCACGTGAATATTTAGGTAGATTTTGGGTAGATAGTTTGGTGCATGATGAAAATGCATTTCAATTTCTACGTTCTGTCGTTGGTGACAGCAGCATTTGTGTGGGAAGTGATTATCCATTTCCACTAGGAGAAAAAAACCCGGGATCATTAATAGAGCAACTTAATCTCAATACCGAAACCAGGAATAAATTTATGTATCAGAATGCCATGAACTGGCTGGGGAAATTAATTTAATTCTGCCTTTGACAAATGATTATGGCACGCTACAATTTAATTACTACACCTGGATCAGACGTATTCATGCTAATTTTTATTTAATAAATATCATAACAAATCATAATCATCATAATAACCTGACAGCCGGCAGGCAGGTCTGCGTCCTATCTCTTAACCGGTGGTTCCATTATTGTACCGCACTTCTTGCATGTTCGTAATTCCTGATTAGAATAAAACCTTTCCATTATGGGAGGCAGCTGCTTTACGATATCCTTTACAAACACAAACTCTTCATATAATTTATTACCGCACTTTTCGCAGAACCACATAAAAGCATCTTCTTCGTTTTCTTCTTCTTCGCGAACTTTTTCAATTACCAATCCAACAGTGTTCGGGCCGCGTTGTGGTGAATGCGGTGTATTTGGCGGCAATAAAAACATATCACCTTCATTGATGGCAATATCTCTTGGTTTACCTTCATCGATGATCTTTAAAACAATATTTCCTTCCACCTGGTAATAAAGCTCTTCACTTTCATTGTAGTGGTAATCTTTCCGTGCATTGGGTCCACCAACCACCATTACAATAAAATTTTCTGCGTCCTTATAAACGCACTGGTTACCTACCGGGGGCTTTAATAAATCGCGGTGGTCATCGATCCATTTTCTGAGATTCAGAGGTGAGGATATCATAGTTGCTGGTTGCTGGTAACTTGTTACTGGTTACGCATTACCGTACAAATATTACTTATTTTTTACTAAGGAGCATTTCGCACCCAGTAATCAGTACCGAGAATCTTTTCCTAAGTTTGATGACATGAATTTATCCCTTGAGGGCAGGAATGCTATCATTTGCGGCAGCAGCCAGGGAATTGGTTTGGCAATTGCAGAAGAACTTGCATTGATGGGAGCGAATTGTATTCTCCTTGCGCGTAATGAAGAAAATCTTAAGCTCGCTGTTTCTGCTCTCGATATTGCCATTCGGCAAACCCATTCCTTTTATGCTGTTGATTTTAACGACCAGCAGCGAACACGCGAACTGATCGCAAATATTGTTACGAAAAATCCTGTTCACATTCTTATAAATAATTCGGGAGGTCCACCAGCAGGACCAATTGTTGATGCTACCGGCGAACAGTTTTTAAAAGCCTTTAACCAGCATCTTATCACAAATCATATACTTACAACAGCGGTGGCAGATGGAATGAAAAAGGACAGGTTCGGACGTATCATCAACATTATTTCCACCTCAGTAAAGATCCCACTCAAAAATCTCGGGGTTTCCAATACTATCCGGGGCGCAGTGGCTTCATGGGCAAAGACAATGGCTAATGAACTCGCACAATTTGGCATTACTGTTAATAATATTTTGCCAGGGTTTACGCGTACATCAAGGCTGGATGCCATTGTAGAAGCTACCGCAAAGAGCAAAAATATTTTCGCGGACCAGGTTGAAAAGGAAATGATGGAGGAAGTTCCGGCAAAACGTTTTGGTGAAGTAAGTGAAATTGCAGCTATGGCTGCGTTCCTTGCATCGCCTGCCGCTGCTTATGTTAATGGCACGAGCATCCGTGTGGATGGCGGAAGAACAGGTTCCATCTGACCACCACCCGTTGGGTTTCTTTTAAATTAACGAACTTCAATTTTATAAGAACAAGGATCATGGCGATTGAAACGTTATCACATATCAGATCAACTTCAAATAACGAAAAGATCGACCTTTCCATTCCATACCATCTTGAGAATTTTATTGGAGGGAATTTTATTGGTCCTCTATCGGGAAAATTTATTGAAAATGTAAATCCCGCTACCGGCGCTGTTTTCTGCCAGATTCCTGATAGTAACGAAAAAGATGTTGATGCCGCAGTTCATGCAGCACAGCAGGCATCTCCGCTATGGTCTGTAACACCATCTGAAGAAAGATTCAGGATTCTCAATAACATTGCTGGTATCATTGATGCAAATGCAAATGAAATGGCTCTTGCAGAAACTGTCGACAATGGCAAACCATTATGGCTTAGCAAACGTGTGGATATTCCAAGGGCCTCCGCCAATTTCAGATTCTTTGCAACGGGCATCATGCATTTCTCTGCTGAAAGCCATATTATGGAAGACAGGGCAGTAAATTATACACTGCGACAACCTGTTGGTATTGTTGGATGCATATCGCCATGGAATCTTCCTCTTTACCTTTTTACCTGGAAAATTGCGCCCGCACTCGCTGCCGGAAACTGTGTAATAGCAAAGCCGTCAGAAGTAACACCCGTCACTGCATTTTTGCTTGCACGGATCTGCAAACTGGCGGGACTTCCCGATGGCGTGCTGAATGTAATTCATGGTAAAGGTGATCCTGCAGGAGAAGCCATTGTTAATCATCCGCAAATCAAAGCCATATCTTTTACCGGGAGCACCAGGGCAGGATCACGCATTGCTTCAATTGCTGCTCCAAAATTTAAAAAACTGTCACTTGAACTCGGAGGTAAAAATCCCAATATCATTTTTTCCGACTGCAACTGGAATAAAATGATGAAGCAAACGATACAGTCATCATTTTCCAACCAGGGACAAATATGCCTTTGTGGTTCAAGGATCCTTATAGAAAAAAGTATTTACACCAGGTTCAGGGATGAATTTGTTGAAAACGTAAAAAAATTAACCATCGGGGATCCGCTGGATGAAAAATCAAAACAGGGAGCCGTGGCAAGCAGGCAGCATTTTGAAAAAGTGATGAACAGCATTGATAATGCAAAGAAGGAAGGCGGGAAAATATTATGTGGCGGCCGTGCAGTTGTTCCTGAAGGCCGTTGTTCGGATGGTTATTTTATCGAGCCAACAATAATTGAAGGTCTTGGTGCGGATTGTAAAACAAACATGGAAGAAATCTTTGGTCCTGTTGTTACACTTCAGCCATTTGATACTGAGGAAGAAGCATTGAAACTGGCAAATGCGTGTGAATATGGACTCGCAGCGTCTATCTGGACACAGGATATTTCACGTGCCAGCAGGGTTGCGGCCAAAGTTGAAGCAGGTATTATCTGGATCAATTGCTGGTTGCTTCGCGACCTTAGGACACCTTTTGGTGGCATGAAAAACAGTGGTGTGGGACGGGAAGGTGGCTGGGAGGCTTTACGATTTTTTACTGAAGCAAAAAATGTTTGCATTGAATTGTAAGTAAATTTAATCGCGTTCTCAACACAAATCATAGATTAAAAAATCAAACATCAAATCAATTGTCCGATATAATTAAAACCTCCAACGCTGCTGCTCCGCTCGGAGCATACCCTCACGCAAGGAAGGCGGGCAACCTTTTGTTTCTTTCCGGAATTGGTTCACGCAGTGCAAAAGACAATTCTATACCAGGACTTGTGCAGGACAACAATGGCAACATCATATCTTACGATATTGAAGCGGAATGTCATTCTGTTTTTGCCAATGTAAAAGCAGTGGTTGAAGCCAGTGGCAGCAAATTGGAAAACATAATTGATGTTACTGTTTTCCTAACGAATATGAAAAAGGATTTTCCGGTATACAATCGTATTTATGGAGAATATTTTAAGGATGTGGAAGCCTGCAGAACTACGGTGGAAGTAAAGTCATTGCCGACACCGATTGCAATTGAATTGAAAGTGATAGCGGTGATTATTGAATAGTTGATAAGTTGATTTGTTGATAAGTTGAATGGTAAATTTATTTGAAAATGGTTATTTTATTATAACGTATCAACTGTC
>JBJMLW010000032.1:0-5626 GCA_045805105.1 Flavisolibacter sp.
AGGCCGGCAGCAGAAAAATTTTTCCGTGCATTCAAACTTTGATCATGTACCTGAACTGTAAAACGTATTTCAGTTTTCTGTATGGAACATTCGGTACCGAAGAACTGGTAAGCACTGCAGCTGAAATGGGTATTACGACCCTTGCACTGACCAATATTAATAACACATGCGACATGTGGGATTTTGTTGATTTCTGCAAACAGCAAAAAATAAAACCTGTTGGTGGTTGTGAAATCAGAAATGAAGACACGTTCCTGTATTTACTTCTGGCGCGGAATAATCGCGGCTTTGAAGTGATTAACCGTTTTTTAAGCAGCCATCTCCATGAAAAAAAATCCTTTCCTGAAAAATTTCCGCAACACGATGATGTTTTTGTTATTTTTCCTTTTGATGGATTACACATTCTTACCGGTAAAAATGAATGGTATGGCATCACACCGTCGCAGGTAAATAAACTGTATGGAATTGAGCGTGAAATTTTAAACCGGGTTATAATCAGGCAACCGGTCACTTTCCGAAATAAAACTTTTTATAATGTACACCGTTTATTGCGTGCCATTGATCACAATACCATATTAAGCAAACAGGACCCGGCCTCACTCGCAGCAAAAGATGAAATGTTTCTTTCACCCTCTGACCTGGTGCAGGCTTTTATACAATATCCGGGCATCATAACAAATACGCTGCACCTGCTGGATCAATGCAACATTGATCTTGATTTCAGGGAAGACAAAACAAAAAAGCTTTATTCCGCTACCAGGGAAGATGACAGAAAGTTGCTTGAAAAGCTCGCCTTGAATGGCATGAAGCAACGCTATGGTTCAAAAAATAAAACGGCCCGTGACAGGGTTATCCGTGAGTTGAAAATTATAGATGAATTGGGATTCAATGCATATTTTCTTATTACGTGGGATATCATCCGGTATGCACAAAGCCAGGGTTTTTTTTACATTGGCCGTGGGAGCGGCGCGAATTCCATTGTTGCTTTCTGCCTCCAGATTACTGATGTGGATCCTATCGAACTGGATCTGTATTTTGAAAGATTCCTGAATCCATACCGTTCTGCACCACCTGATTTTGATATTGACTTTTCACACAGGGATCGTGATGAAATGATTGATTATATTTTTAAAAGATATGGACATGAGCAGGTTTGCCTGCTGGGCTCTTATACAACATTTCAGAACAGGGCAATCATCAGGGAACTGGGAAAAGTTTTTGGTTTACCAAAGGAAGAAATCGACCAGCTGGAAGGAAGCTCGCTGAAAGAAGACAAGATCCAGAAGCAGATATTATATTATGGCAGCCTGATAAAAAACTTTCCCGATCATCTGAGCATTCATGCCGGTGGTATTCTCATCAGCGATCAACCCATTTTTGCCTACACTGCTACCGATCTTCCACCTAAAGGATTTTTTACTTCGCAGATTGATATGTTTATTGCGGAAAAAATTGGGTTGTATAAACTTGATATTCTCAGCCAGCGCGGTTTAGGACATATAAAAGAAACGATGCAACTCGTGAGGGAGAACCAAAATTTCTCTATCAACATTCACGATATTGAAAGCTTTAAAAAGGATCCGAAGGTAGCATCACAAATCCGGGAAGCAGATACTATCGGATGTTTTTATATTGAAAGTCCGGGTATGCGACAGTTACTTAAGAAACTCCGCTGCGATGATTATATCACGCTTGTTGCTGCCAGTTCCATTATCAGACCGGGCGTATCACAAAGTGGCATGATGAAACAATACATATACCGGTTTCATCATCCAGATGATTTTACATACCTGCATCCAAAAATGGAAGAACTACTAAAAGAAACCTATGGTGTGATGGTGTACCAGGAAGACGTGATCAAGATTGCACATCATTTTGCTGGTCTTGATATGGGTGAAGCAGACGTTCTCCGAAGAGCAATGAGTGGAAAATACAGGAGCCGGAAAGCTTTTGAAGATATCAGGGATAAATTTTTTATTAACTGCAAAAATTTTGGATATCCGGAGGATATCAGTCATGAAGTGTGGCGACAGATAGAAAGTTTTGGCGGCTACTCTTTTTCAAAAGCGCATTCCGCATCTTTTGCTGTTGAAAGTTATCAAAGCCTTTATCTCAAGACCTACTATCCTATGGAATTCATGGTTGCAGTGATCAATAATTTCGGAGGCTTTTATTCGAGGGAACTTTATTTTCACGAATTGAAAAAAACAGGGGCGCGGATCCATTTACCCTGTGTGAATACAAGTGATTATTATACATCCATCAGTGGCAAGGATGTATCAATGGGATTTATTCATATCGATGGCATGAAACAATCACTTGCTGAGGATATGATTACGGAAAGAAAACGTTCCGGCAATTTTCTGCACCTGCAGGATTTTATAGAAAGAACAAAATGCGGGATTGAACAACTCAATATTCTCATTCGTATCGGTGCCTTCCGGTTTTCAGGAAAAAATAAAAAAGAACTTTTGTGGGAAGCCAATTTTCTACAGAAGAAAAACAGCGGGCATTCAACAGTTGCAGCTTTATTTAAAGAAACTCCAATGGAATTCAAGCTTCCACAACTTGCTGCCCAGCCTCTCGATGATGCAATAGATGAACTGGAACTATTACATTTTCCACTATGTAATGTGTTTGAACTTGCAGATGATGATGTAAGGTCCTATGTGGCCGCATCTAAAATTGAAGCGCACCTTGGAAAACAGGTCAGTGTACTTGGTTACCTTATCACTTCGAAGCCGGTGCATACGGTAAAGAATGAAACCATGTTTTTTCACACATTCATTGACGCCGATGGTGATTGGCTGGATACAATTTTTTTCCCTCCAGTTGCTGGTAGATATCCAGTAACAGGAAGAGGATTTTATAGCATGAAAGGAAAAGTGGTGGAAGAATTTGGTGTGTATTCGGTGGAGGTAAACTTTTGTAAAAAGATCGGCATAAAGTCGAGGAAGGATTTGGCTAATAAGATTCATGAAAATCAATCACAAGGTCACAGAGAAATGGAATAATACAGTGTAAGTCTGTGCCATCATACCTCCGTGCTGAATCTTCACTACTTTTAGCATCATGAAGACCATCCTCATCACCGGTGCAACGGGAAACCTGGGAAACGCTGTTACCAGAACGTTTCTTGATAAAGGTTATACCATCATTGCCACAACAACTTCTAAAGAAGGAATAAAGGAACTTCCGGTAGAAGTGCAGGGAGAAGTTGCAGACCTGACAAAGGAAGATGACACTGCTCAGATGATCGGGCGAATCATTCAGCAACATGGAAAAATCGATGCAGCGTTGATGCTGGTAGGAGGATTTGCCATGGGTAAAATCAATGCAACAAAATCAGCTGATATTCAAAAACAAATTGACCTGAATTTTAATACTGCGTATCACGTTGCAAGGCCGGTTCTGAATCAAATGGAAAAGCAACAAAGTGGCAGGCTGGTTTTTATCGGATCCCGGCCCGCATTGTCAGCAAGGGATGGAAAAAATATGATTGCTTATGCATTGAGCAAATCCATGCTTTTTAAACTGGCAGAATATATCAATGAAGAAATGAAAGGAAAAAACATAGCTGCTGCAGTAGTTGTACCGAGTACAATAGATACACCTCAGAACCGTAAAAGCATGCCTGATTCGGATCCTTCGAAGTGGGTGAAGCCTACTGACCTAGCACGCATGATCGAATTTATTTGTTCGGATGCAGCAAAGGCTTTAAGAGAGCCGGTGTTGAAGGTGTATGGGGAATCGTGAAACGTGAAACGTCAAACGTCAAACGTGAGACGTCAAACGTCAAAGCCACAGCTTATTTCAAAGACTATTGGGAAAACCTTTTTGTAATCGACCCCACATTCACGACCTGCCTGCCGGCAGGCAGGTTCACGTTTGACGTTTCACGTCTCACGTTTCACGTCTTACGCTCTCTTCTTTTCCTTCAGCTTCACCACGCGCGATTTACGCTTGACAAGCAATTCGTCAATGGCTGTTTTCAGGTTTTTTAACGTTGGTTCTTTTTCCAAACGAACACCATTGATAAAGGTGGCGGGAATATCGGTTACGCCTAGTTTTAAACCTTCTTTCAGGTCGTCCTGTACAAACCAACCATAGTCGCTGTTGATCAGGTGATCGAGGAAGCGCTTGTCAACAACACCTGCTTCCCTTGCATAGCTTTTCAAGCTGATGATACCGAGGTTGCGGTGGTTGGCAAAAAGAAGCTGGTGCATTTCCCAGAATTTTCCTTCCTGGGCTGCGCCAATCGCTGCTTCGGCTGCTTTATGGGCTTTCTGATGAATGCGTGTCATGGGAAAGTGCCTGAATACAAAATTGATACTGCCTTTATATTTTTCAAGTAAGTCCTTGATGACATGATTGGCCTGCGAACAGGCTTCGCTTTCGTAATCGCCAAACATCACCAGTGATACAGGGGCAGAAGCCTCCCCGATCACGATCTCCCTGGGAGGTATCACCGGTATTATTTCCTTATTATTTTTCATTATCCGTATTTAATCGTCCAGAATCTGCAATTATAGGCTTTTATTGGGCACGAATTGCTATCAAAATGAGAAAAGTGTTTAAACTTTGATAAGAGTTGGCAAGTTTTCGAATTCATGTGCTGCACAAGTTCAACTCATCAAATCTGAAAACCGTGAACCTGTGCACCATCCATTATTGTAAGGACTTTTCTTCGTGCCCTTATTTCTTCTTCAAAAGCTTCATTCACAACAGTTTCCAGCTCAGGCATTGTAACATTTATTACCTCATGGATCTCTGTTTCGCTGACCAACAAAGGAAGAACAGCTTTCATCTTCCTCAACATTAAAGAATCATTATTTTTATCCAGAAGCACCAGGTCAAAGCCCTGCCGCTGAACTTCTTCAATGGCTGCTTCTCCTGGTTCAACAACAACAAGCACCCACTCCGGATGAGTAGTTAATTCAATTTGTTCGCTGTTGTTTGATGTTACAAGTAGTATTTGTTTTTTTATTTTTTTCATGATATCTCCGCTTCATTCAGTACAAATTTGGTGCTGTACAAAATCAGGCATATATATGGCACATTTCAGCTGTTTAGTATGACGCGATGGCTGGAAAAGACCAGAATTGGCTGAATAGAACTGAACAAATAATCAATATTAAATGTTCAATATTCAATATTCATTGCGTAAGTAAGTCCGAAGATTTATCAACTGATCCTATGTTGGATTTGAAACTTGAAAATTGAAATAGTTATTGAAAATTATTTCTTCTTCTTCACGAACCACCAGTACATTGGAATTCCTGTCAGAATCAGAACCAGGCCAATGGCTGCATCGCGCGGTGAGGTTTGGATGGTTGAAATAAAAAGTGCAATGCAGAACAGTACAACAATACCCGGAACCACCGGGTAACCCCAAACTTTGTACGGCCTGTGAGCATCAGGCATTTTATACCTGAGAACAAAAACTCCAAATGCTGTTGCACCGTAATAAATAAATACTGCAAAGATGATCCGGTTGGTAAGTTCATCAAAGCTTCCCGACAAAACGAGGACACATGCCCATACACCCTGGAATAAAAGTGAATTGACCGGAACGTGGTGCCTGTTCAACCGGGCTACACTTCGGAAGAACATTCCTTCTTTTGCC
>JBJMLW010000033.1:0-3639 GCA_045805105.1 Flavisolibacter sp.
AAAAACAGTTCCATACTAATGAATCCAAAACGATAATAGGCCAGTCGCTTGGTGGATTACTGGCAACACAGGTTTTATTCCAAAAACCCGAGTTATTTGATAAATATATTATTATCAGTCCAAGCTTATGGTGGGATGCAGCCTCCTTATTAAATTATAATATTGATAACCTTTCCAAAAAAATCAGGCGAAATACATCTGTTTACATTGGAGTTGGAAAAGAAGGAATTGTTCCGGGTAAAGTACCCCGGGTAATGGAGGTAGACGCGAATATGCTGGCAGATAAAATCCAGGCACAGAAAATAACAAATCTCACTGTTTATTTTGATTATCTACCCCAGGAGGATCATGCTACCATTGAACACCAGGCCATTTACAATGCTTTTAAAATCATATATACACCTTCACCTGCCCCATAATATAAGTGCATCCGGAATATTAGTAAAGTCAAAAAAAACTTTTCCTTTTTGGAAAATTTATATTGACTGAAAGATCTTTCAATAAACGTTTTATTTTGAATAACCCAGTCAATGATATAGGCTCATCGCTTTAATACTTCATCATGGCAATGATTTTACTCTGTCCTCAGGTTTTTTACCGGGTTACTTAAGGCAGCATGTATTGCCTGGTAACTCACAGTGAGCACTGCAATCAATATGGCCAATGCTCCGGCCTCTAAAAATATCCATCCACTGATACTGATCCGGTATTCATAATCCTGTAACCAGTTGTTCATCATCCACCATGCAATTGGAAATGCAATGAGACATGATATGCAAACGAGAATCAGAAAATCTTTTGAAAGCAAAATCGCCAGTCTTGAAACGGTGGCGCCCAGTACTTTTCTGATTCCAATCTCCCTGGTTCTTCTTGCAGCTGTAAATGCAGCCAGTCCGAATAAACCCAGGCAGGAAATCACAATTGCAAGAACGGCAAAAAGGGCAGCGAGTTTACCTATTAAACTTTCAGTTTTAAAATACTGGTTGAACTGTTCGTCCACGAACCTGTATTCAACCGGGTAGCCCGGGTTATCATTCTTAATTGTCTTTTCCAAAGCTGTTAAGGCAGCGGCAAGACTTACATCACGCTTCAACCGGACAGTGAGAAAATTTACGTTTGATGTGTCAGCAAAAAAAATGGCTGGCGGAGCCGATGAATACATATTGTTATAGATAAAATCTTTGATCACTCCTATCACCGTATATTTCGAATTTCCCCCATCACGGGTGATGATACTACCAACAATATCCTTTTTATTAATCGTTTTTGCGAGTGCTTCGTTAATGATGATATGGTTACTGTCGGCCGCGGCATCCGTATAAAAATCCCGTCCTTCCTTTAACTTCATTCCCATAGTAGTAATATATTCCGGACTTACGCCTTCAACTGTAATCAGTACTTGTTTGGATGGATCCTTTCCTTCCCAGGCAAAGTCGCCCGTATTGCTTCCTAATTGCAACACCATACTATTACTCATGCTGGCATTTTCTGCAACCCCTGTCTGCAACAGGTCGTGTTTAATTACATCAAAGTGCTTTTTCATATCTCCCCTGAGATTCAGGTAAACGAGATTCTGCATGTCGTAACCCAGGTTCCTGTCCTTCACATGACGGATCTGCTGATAAATCAGGATGGTGCTGATGATCAAAATCACGGAAATGGAAAACTGGAGGATCACCAGCGTTTTCCTGATAATTATGGCACTGCCTGCAGTTTTTAATTTTAATCCTTTAAGTACACAGATGGGATTAAATGATGAAAGATAAAAAGCAGGATAACTACCGGCAATCAGTCCGCATAAAAAAGTAATCAACAGTAATGTCAAAAAATGCACAGGATTGAACACATGAACAACCAGAGTTTTATCCACCAGTTTATTAAACGCGCCCAATAGTGCATAAATGATTCCTACTGCAAGCAGTGAAGAAATCAAAGACAGAACCATGGATTCACCAATGAATTGCAATATCAATTTGGTTTTTGCTGCACCCAGTACTTTACGCACGCCAACTTCCCTTGCTCTTTGTTCAGAGCGTGCCGTTGCGAGGTTCATGAAATTGATGCAGGCAATGACCAGGATAATCCAGGCGATAAGACTGAACAAGTGCACATATTTGATTCTACCCGGCACTTCCTTTCCATTCACAAAACTGTCGTACATACGCCACCGGTTCATCGGGTATATAGACATTTTTGCAATGGCATCAGAACTTTTTGTTTGAATATAGCCGTCCAGTTTTTTATTAATCGCATTTATGTTTGCTTCTGGTTCAGCCTCCACATATGTAATGATTCCATTGCTCCCCCATTGGTGAAGCCAGTTGTTCTGGTCTTCAAATATTTTGAATTGAGCCAGCCAGTCAAATTTGAAGGAAATATTTTCAGGAAGGTCTTTTATGACACCACTGACAACATACTCCTGTGAATTATTAACCTTAAGGGTTTTCCCAATCACATCAGTTGATTCAAAAAACTTCCTGGCCATGGTTTCTGAAATTACTATAGCATGCAGTTGCTGTAAAGCTTTAGATGCAGTGCCCCTGATAAATTGAAAATGAAATATCGATAGAAAAGAAGGATCCACGTAAAGGCCCTGATCATACGTTGTTTTCTCACCCATTGAAAACATCAGACTATTTCCCCATGTTGTACGTGCGGTATTTTTAATACCCGGAATTTCTTCCCTGATGCCTTGCGCCAACGGACCAGGCGTTGCATCGAATGTAAATGTGGTACCATCATAAGTCTGGCGGTCCTTTATTTTATAAACCTGTTCCCGGTTTTTAAAATAATGGTTGTAATTCAATTCATCTTCAACCCAAAGAAATATGAGACCAGCGCAGGCAATTCCAATAGCGAGACCACCGATGTTCAAAAAAGTATAAGCCTTGTTTTTCCATAAATTCCGCAATCCTGTTTTGAGGTAATTTTTGAACATGGTGTACGATTTTATAATCGAATTAACGCAGAAACCTTCAATTATAGATACCGTTCCTATAAACGGCTTAACCTTCCACCATCTACCTCAATCATGGCACCCTGTACAAAAGCAGCATCCTCAGATGCTAGAAAAGCTGTAACACCTGCAATATCTTCTGGTTTACCAACGCTGTCTTTACTTACCTGTTCCAGTCCGGCTTTTATATTTGGATTTTCCCATAACATAGGTGTATCAATCGCACCGGGTAAAATGGCATTTACACGAATGCCTTTTTCTTTTCCCTCTATTGCAGATGATCTTGTAAGCGACAGGATCGCTGCTTTTGCCGCAGCATAGCTGGATACCATCGGTGTTGTTTCAATCGCATGGATACTGGATATATTGATGATGGCTCCTCCGTTTTTCATATTGAAGAAACCATACTTGGTAAAATAAAATGCTCCCATCAGGTCAACATTCAGAATGCGCAGCCAGTCTTCAGCAGTATGTTCTTCCAGCTTTTTAAATATCATCAGTCCTGCATTATTTACGATAATGTCAATCGTGCCAAACTGATTAACGGCAGCCGTTACAGTTGCTTCTACCTGTTTTTCCTGGCTCACATCACATTGTTGTAAAAGAGGTTTGGAATGATTTGCAGGCTGTAGTTGGGTTGCCGCTTTTTGCAATTGGTCCATCTTAATATCGGCCAGTACAAT
>JBJMLW010000034.1:0-4192 GCA_045805105.1 Flavisolibacter sp.
AATCATACACAAACTTAATGGGCCATTCTGTTGAAATTTTGAAGCTGTTTTTCTACACTTCAACTTTTCAACAGATTTGGGATTAGCAAAGTTGGCAAACGGCCATCACTTATTGACTTCAGTTTTACTACAGAATTACTTTGCAATTTTATCTTAACTTACCTTACAGGACCGATTCTCATTTTTAAAGGCTGGATGCTCGATGAAAATTCTGGTAGTAGAAGACGAAAAAGACCTGTCGCACAGCATTTGCGAATACCTTGCAAACGAGCAATTTGTTTGTGAAACAGCATTCAATTATGATACTGCGCTGGAAAAGGTTTCCCTCTATGAATACGCATGCATCATTCTTGATATTACTTTACCCGACGGCAATGGATTGGATATATTAACAGAACTCAAAAAGGGCGGAAAACTGGATGGCGTATTGATCATTTCATCGAAAAATGCTTTGGATGATAAAGTGCAAGGCCTGAAATGGGGTGCCGATGACTATCTCACCAAACCTTTTTATTTACCTGAACTGGCGGCCAGGGTTTCTGCCATCATTCGACGGAAATCATTTGATGGTAAAAACATCATTGAACTGGATGGATTGACCATTGATCTGAACGAAAAACTGGTAAAATCAGGGCCACTTAAAATTGAGCTGACAAGAAAGGAATATGAGCTATTGATCTATTTCCTCAGTAACAAAAACAGAGTGATCACCAAAAACGCAATAGCGGAACATTTGTGGGGCGACAATATGGACATAGCCGACAACTATGACTTTATCTATACCCATATAAAGAATTTAAGAAAAAAACTTGTTGCCGCCGGCACGCGTGATTTTATACAATCCGTTTATGGAATGGGCTATAAACTCACTACCGCCTAATGAAATTACTCTCCAAATACAACAGGATCAACCTGGTGGTGATCATACTGATCTTTTTGTTATCGGGACTGGCATTCTATTTTTCATTGAATTATATCGTTCTTGACCAGGTAGATGATGACCTGCGGATTGAACAAAGAGAGATCGAAACTATTGTGAAAGAGCATGGTCATCTCCCTGAGGCTGTTCCTGTACGAGACCAGCTTATCCAGTTTGGCCTCACCAGCCAGCCGATTCCAAAAAGAACATTCCGGAATCTCATTTTATATGATTCACTGGAAAAGGAGAAGAGTCTGTTTCGTCAATTGGTTTTTTCAGTAAACGCGGGAGGCATATGGTATAAAGTTTCTGTTTCAAAATCTCTGGAAGCCACCAGTCACCTTATCAACTCTATTCTGCTGATCACTTTTGCAACAATATTATTGATCCTTCTGGCAACTTTTCTGATCAATCGGATCGTTTTAAAACAGCTTTGGAAACCTTTTTATGACACCCTGAATGCAATCAGCAATTTTAAGGTAGGTAAAAATCAAAAAATTGACTTCCCAGACACCACCACAGATGAATTCTTCTTCATGAATAAAACGCTCAGGGAAGCCACACAGGAGGCACAAAAGGATTACAGGGTACTGAAGGAATTTACGGAGAATGCTGCTCATGAAATGCAAACTCCACTTGCCGTGATCCGCTCAAAGCTAGATCTTTTGATACAGGATGAAGGATTAAGGGAGAGCCAGAGCCAGACGGTGCAAACCAGCTATAAAGCGATTGAAAAACTTTCCAGGCTCAATCAATCTTTGCTACTTCTTGCAAAGATTGAAAACAAACAATTTGAGGACACGCAAACTATAGACCTGAAGAAAAAGCTGGAGGAAAAAGTGTTGGAATTTCATGAGCTATGGGAAGGTCAGAACCTGATTGTATCTATTAAGCTGTATTCCGTTCAACGGTCGATGAATGCAGAACTCACTGAAATTTTATTGAATAACCTTCTTGGAAATGCCGTACGCCATAACTTTCCCGGTGGCTGTATCGGTATTGAGCTGTCACAGGAAGGATTGCTTATTGAGAATACAAGCAGGCAGCCGGAACTGGACCGGAGCCGTTTGTTCAACCGTTTTTACAAACCTTTACCCAATAATGAATCCAACGGCCTTGGGCTTTCTATTATCAAACAAATTTGCGAAGTCTCAGGTTTCAGGATCCAATATGCATTCAATAAAAATGTGCATCAGTTTAAAATACTGTGGTAATAAAATCATCTCAATATGCCTTTAAGAAATGAAGCGTTCAACCTTTCAATATTACAGTTCATTGAATTAAATCTTTCAACCCCTTTATAAGCCTTTATATGAAAAAAGCATTGTTTTTACTACTGACTTCTGTAAGCCTGGTAACATTTGCACAAAACCATACCTATAAAATCTCTAAGACCTACCACATCAAGAGTCCCGGGGGATGGGATTATATAGCGGTCAATCATGGCAGTATCTATGTATCCCATGGAACACAGGTCAATATTTTGAATGAGGAAACTGGAGATTCAATTGGAATGATTTCTAACACTAATGGTGTGCACGGAATCGCTTTTGATGATGCAATGAACAGAGGCTATACCAGCAACGGGCGATCAAATTCCGTCACCATTTTTGATCTTAAATCATACCAGGTACTGGATTCTGTGGCTACCGGTGAAAATCCGGATGCGATCATGTATGAACCATTTACAAAAACCATTATCACTTGTAATGGAAGGAGCAAAAACCTTTCGGTGATCGATCCTTTAAAAAAAGCGGTCATTCATACTATAGATGTTGGTGGCAAACCTGAAACCGCAGTATCTGATGCAAAAGGAAACCTTTTTGTTAATATTGAAGACAGGAATGAGATCGTTGAAGTAAGTCTTAAAGACTTTAAGGTAACCCAAAGATGGTCTCTCAATCCGGCTGAAGGCCCTACAGGACTAGCCTATGACGCAAAGAACAACAGGCTGTTTGCAGGTTGCGAAAAGCTACTGATCGTCATGAATGCATCCACCGGCAAAATAGTGAAGCAATTGCCGATAGGGGAAGGTTGCGATGGAGTAGCTTTTGATCCCAATAAGCGGCTGATCTTTACATCCAACGGAGAAGGCACTCTGACAGTTATAAAGGAGACCGGAGAAGATTCCTATAATATTGAAGGCAATTATCCAACCAAACGAGGGGCGCGCACCATCACCATTGATGAAAAAAGCGGGAAGTTGTATCTACCAACGGCTGATTTCGATAGTTCACAAACGCAAAATGGAAGGCCGAAAATGATCCCGGGAAGCTTCCAGGTGCTGGTTGTTGAATAAAAGGCTTATACAACCCAGCATCTTTTCTAAAGCTGAATAACCTTATGAACTAACACTCTATAACATATCAACTTTTCTATTAGCAATATTCATAAATTGCCATGGAAAGAAATTGATCAGGATTCAATTTCTTTTGCCTTAACTTTAATACTTGCTTTTAAAAGGACAATGCGTCCAAATCAACGCTTACATATATACGAAAAGCTAATTGATGCAAATTAACTTTTGTAATCTAGCATAAAATTTGTTACTGCGATACATTGTTCACAACTCACTCCCTTTTGTAAACTTTCATTATTTGTATTTAAATAATACTTATAATTTCTGCCCCCTGTAAGCTACATTATTTCCCAATAACTGTTGAATGATCAAATCTAAGTAAGCCATTGTAAAATACACAGTTATGAGAAATTATTGTTTCATTTTGCTGCTTTTATTGCTTTCGGTAAGGACTATAGCACAATCCGGATTTTCTACCATAACTAAACTTCGCTCCATTCCAATTACCGATGTTACAAAAGATAAACCTCAGGCCAAAGTCTGGACCTATGCGGACAGATGGTGGTGTGTATTAGCAACTTCAGAGGGATCTAAAATTTTTCGCCTGGATGGTGCCACCTGGACACCTGTTTATATCATTGCTCCAATGAAAACAGGTCAAACGGATTGCCTGGTGGCAGGTAATATGATTCATATCCTGATGTATAGCGGAAGCGGAGTAAACTCTTATCTCTATTCATTGGTTTATAATGCAGTCAGCAACACCTATGCGCTTTGGAATCAAAGGCCATCGCTTGCGCCTATCATGCTTCCTGTAGGCGCTCAAACTGCTACGTTGGCTATCGACAGTAAAGGCAGGATGTGGATCACTTCAGGTGATGCGAGCAATGTATACGCATGGTGGAGTGACGCCCCATATACAACCTTTAGCGCTCCCATAACTATTGCTTCAGGAATTAGCAGCAAAGACAAAT
>JBJMLW010000035.1:0-11094 GCA_045805105.1 Flavisolibacter sp.
GAAGATGCCATAAAAACTGTAGTAAAAAAGTTTAATAGAATTGATGGACTGGTAAACAATGCGGGAATAAATGATGGAGTAGGACTGGAGAAGGGAAACTATGAAAAGTTTATGGAGAGCCTGCATAAAAACCTGGTGCATTATTACCTGCTGGCGCATCACGCATTGCCCCATTTAATCCAGTCAAAGGGATCGATTGTTAATATCAGTTCCAAAACTGCAGAAACAGGACAGGGTGGTACGTCGGCTTATGCGGCTTCCAATGGTGGAAGAAATGCACTGACAAGAGAATGGGCTGTTGAACTGTTGAAATATAACATCAGGGTCAATGCAGTGATTGTTGCGGAAAGCTATACACCGCTGTATGAAAAATGGATCAGGTCTCTTCCGGATCCGGAAGCAAAACTCAACCAGATCAAATCAAAAATTCCTCTGGGAAAAAGAATGACTACAACGGAAGAAATTGCTGCGATGGTTGTTTTTTTATTATCTGAAATGTCTTCACATACAACCGGGCAACTGATTCATGTTGACGGCGGGTATGTTCATTTAGATAGAGCGCTTTAACCACCATCTTTCGGTAGAGAAGCTGCGTTACGGTGACATACACTTTTACAGAGATTTCACCTGAGCGAAGTTTTTTTGTATCGCAAGGGACGCAAAGGTTTCGCAAAGGATCGCAAAGAAAAATTATAATCCATTTACAACTCTTCTGATTCCACTTTTAATTTGGAGGGAATTAAAATTTAGTAGCAAACCTAATTTAAGTTTAAGTAACCTAAGATATGTTAAAAGTTGAGCCACATGAATTTCTGCTATGGCATCAATACTTTTTACTTCTATTACTACTTTTCCAGCCACAACTATATCTGCTCTATAGCCACACTCCAATTTTATCTCTTCAAATATCAAAGGAACTGGAACCTGAGTTTTAATATTTTCAAATTTTTTTTTAACCTATGTGCTAAACAATGTAAATAAACAGATTCTAACATTCCAGGTCCAATTGTTGAATGCACATAAATAGCTTCTTGAATAATAATATTCGAAATTTCATTTTCAGTCATCTTTTTATACAAAGATTCGATCTTTGTTTGTATGAGAAATTAGATTTTGATCAATTTATCATGTGTTTTTAACGCCATAAATCCGGTTATTTTATGCTATTGTCATATATAAATTTGGAGTATTAGTTAGGTCTAATTAGTTAAAACATAAATTGTATTCTTTGCACCCTTTGCGTAACCTTTGCGCCCTTTGCGATAGTTCATGTGCCGAATTGCAGATTGCTCGATTATAATCAGGAACTTCCGCTCTTGTATTCAAACGATCTGAACGTAACAACATTATTACTTTCCCTTCCCATCGATGTAGCATACATTCCAAACACACATCCAACAAATCCACCTGCAGTTGCCGTGCTTAAAAATTTTGCATCAATACCTTCTGTCAACAGCATCCAGTTATCTTCAGCCAGGCTGTAATAAAATGAATACGACTCCCGGTTGCACACGATCCGCAATTGAGTGTTTTGCCAATCAGCAAATTTTGTGGACAGCAGTAAATTCATGCGGCAGCCATCACGCGGTATCAGAACAGACTGAAACAGCTGGATTGCAGGTTTCCCATCTTCAATGGATAGACATAAATAATAAAAATGTTCTTCATTCTGAAAAACTATCAGTCCTGCCTTTTCATTTTCAGTATTCGCTTTGAAATCCAGCCCGCATGAAACAATGCAATCCATGTGCTGTTGCCGCCTGGCAATAAATGATGGATTCCCAAAACCAGAGCATGTTTCCGGCCGAAGTTTTATCAGAAGCGTTCCGTTGTTAGTTTCAAACCATTTGTCCTTTGGTGAACGAAGGAACATCCAGTCGCTTCCTGGAAAGGGAAATTTGAAGTTCTCATGCACGAAAAAATTGCCACTATAATTATTGCTTACGGTTTTTATTTCAGGTAGTGGCAGGGGATAGTGAAATTCTACTTGCTCATATTCATGATTCAGGATCGGCCATCCATTGATCCATGTAACCGGTACAAGAAATGTTTCTCTTCCGGTATTATAATAATCATCCTTATAAGGCCTGCATCCAAGGAATACTGCATGCCAGTTGCCTGATGGAGTTTCCACAAGGTCAGCATGTCCTGTTGAAGTAACAGGAAAATCGCGATGTTGGTTTTGTTTCAGTACAGGATTGTTTTCAAAGGGTTCAAATGGTCCCATTACATTCCTGCTCCGGAAGGCAACAACAGAATGATCATAACCGGTTCCACCTTCTGCCGCAATAAGATAATACCATCCATCTTTTTTAAACAAATGCGGACCTTCAATCCACCGCGGTTTTCTGGAAAGGTCGGTACCACCATTAACGAGGATAAATCCTTCACCCTGCGTAGTCAATTGGTGAATGTTGAAAGCCATCATCCTGATTGTCCTGTGCCCGTTGTAATCTGGTTTATTACCGGGTGCTACACTATTATAAATAATCCATGCATTGTCACCATCAAAAAATATCGAAGGATCAATTCCTTCAACAGAAGGAAGCCAGATTATATCAGACCAGGGTCCGGCAGCATCATTTGATGTTACAATAAAATTCCCTCCGCCATCTACGAGTGTACAGGAAATATAAAATCTATCATCATGAAACCTGATTGTTGGTGCAAAAATTCCTTTGGAAACTCCCAACCCGGTAAAATCTGCCTGTGAGAGCCTGTTGATTGCAAACGAAATGATCGTCCAGTTAACAAGGTCTTTGCTGTGAAAAACAGGAATGCCGGGAAAGTAGGAAAATGTTGAAGTCACCAGGTAATAGTCTTCACCCACGCGGCAGATGCTTGGATCAGGATAGAATCCTGATAGAATGGGATTAGAATATTGTTTCATAATGGGAAATTAACCACAGGCAAAGAGTCATGGATTAATATCTTTAAATTAAAGAAATGCGTGAAAGCTTAATTGGATTATTTGAGTTATGCTATATAAAATTCATACTGCATCAAAAGCTTTCTGAAGGGATGGCAATAAAAGGCAAATCCTATTGCGCCCCTCGCGTATCCCTTGCGTACCGATGAAATCGTGATTGTGTTAGTTCATTTGCTCCCTCCAGCTGCTTCAAAAAATTTCCAAACTTATCCATTTAATCTCCGATTTTTATTTCCGGCATGGATTCACTGATTTTTATTTTAATCATCCTCATTGGTATGGCGGGCAGCTACTTTGGAAAGAAGCTAACCCTGCCGGGTGCAATTACCGGCGGTATATTAGCTGCTGTCATTTATTTTGCTTCCGGCTGGTCAGGTGTATGCATGATGACCCTGTTTTTTATACTAGGAACACTCGCAACTTCGTGGAAACACAGTCTTAAAGAATCATTACATATTGCAGAAGAAAATAAAGGACGCCGGAATGCACAACAGGTTTTTGCCAATGCAGGTATTGCGGGGATCCTTTGTTTGTTTATTTTATTTTATCCGAAATATACTTCTGCACTTGTACTCATGATGGCTGCGGCTTTTTCTTCTGCTACTGCAGATACGGTTTCTTCTGAACTCGGAAGTGTATACGGTAAAAAGTTTTACAACATCATTACCGGTAAAAAAGACATCCGTGGTCTGAATGGTGTAATCAGTATTGAAGGTTGTCTTTGGGGATTGGCAGGTAGCATTGCTATTGGAATTATTTATTCACTTTTTGAAGGGTGGGGCGGAAGGTTTTTTATTGTGGTGCTGGCAGGCACTTCAGGAAACCTGTTTGATTCATTTCTTGGCGCAACGGTTGAAAGAACCGGCCGGCTGAAAAACAATGCAGTGAATTTTTTAAATACACTTTTTGCTGCCATGGTTGCGGGTGTCTTTATTTTACTTTCTTAGTATCGAACAAACGCATTCTGTATGCATTCATTGCTGTTGTACCCAGCCGGTTAATCAGTTTATAATTGACAATAACACCTACCACCGCACCAATCCCTGGTACAAGTTGCGCCATCTTGGCAAGGTCAATATAATCGCGGTATTCCTGCTGGAATTTTCTCCATTCAAACTGGTGGATGTCGTCCGGCAATTTTTCTTTTTGCAGATCCCAGTCCATCATTTGCGCATACACTTCACGCCGGTGTTGGTGACTACTGAATGCAAGTTCAAAAACCTGTAAAAGATAGACGCGTTCTTTATAATCCTTCACATCAAATCCATACAATGCAGCAATATCAAAAAGCATTTTTAGTTTGATCCCAAGGAGTATCGGAAAATCTGCCAGTCCTAGTAAAATACCTCCCGCCCCGGTTATGCCTCCTTCCGCTGCAGCTGTATGCCTGTAATTCCTGACAAGTTTCCTTACAGCTTCTTCAGTTTGAAGAAGGGATGATATCTCTACAGGTTTTCTTGTTGTGTATTTCGCACCAAACAAAACACCACGGATCATTTGCTTGATGGCTACAGTAATGGCATGATGGATCTTTTCCGGAATATAGCTGTTCATCTTATCCTGCAAGCCTTTGGATATCCGGTTCATGATCGATGGGCGCCGCATCATTTCCTTCTGCCATGCCCGTAATTCCTGTACTGCTAATTGTTCATACTGCATAATTTTCACTTACGTGAGCTAAGAGAAAAAGGAATAAAAGAGGAAAAAGCGCTGGGAGATAAAATTTATAGATCCTCCTAAATATCTTTTTTCTCTTAGCCTAGCATCTTATTAGAAAATCAAATCCTCCTTATCTCCTTATTCTCTTTTTTCTCCTAGCCATGTAACTATGAGGCGTAAACTTCACATTTATAATCAGCTGGGTGTAAAATTTACCTTAAATACAACACTACATCGTGGTTTATCGCTTCTTTCTTCTAGAACGATTTTTGTAAATTTAGGCATAACCTGATCAGGACTACCTTGTTGGGTATTCACTACATCTGAATGACTTCTAAAAAGCCAAGGTCGAGATACAGGCCGTTGAGAATAGTGCTGATCATTATAGCAGTGCTTGGTTTTGCCCTGCTGGGTCTTCACATCTGGTTTATACATAATGCACGTGGTTATCTCAAAGAGATGATCGCCACCAAATCGCATGGCAAACTCAAACTGGAACTGGCTGAAGTGAGTTTCGATTTTTTTTCCAACAAGATAAAAATCCGTGAGGCTGACCTGGTAAGTACCGATAGCCTCACGCAGCCACTCACATATCATATAAAATTCCGGAAGCTGACGATGCGGATTCATTCCTTCTGGCCCATGCTTTTCCAGAATTCATTGAAACTGGATTCCATTAAACTTCACGATCCCGACATTGAAGTATTGCAATGGCGACGTGATACCCTTTCCGCTCCCAATAAAAACAATCTTTCTGTTCCCCAGCAAATGGGTCAATTATATAAATCGATGCTGGATGCCCTGGATGCTTTTGATATCCGGAGGATTATGATCAACAATGCACGGTTGAGCCTCATCAACAAAATGGATACTTCATTCAGGCCTGTGGTTATTTCGAATATCTATTTTGACCTGATGCGTACAGGAAACGGAAATGTAAAGCGTGATGAATTTATAGAAAACGAACAGAATGTTGAATTGCGCACCACCGACCAGAGTATTTTTCTTCCGAGTGGCCGTCACCAGCTACAGTTCAAAAGTTTCAACCTCCAGCTGTTTAAGAAAAGAGTACAGCTCGATAGCTGTACCATAACGGCAAAGGCCTCGGTAAATTCAAAAAGCAGTTACAAAATATTCTTCAACAGGCTTACACTTGTAGGTGTCGATTTCAATGCGATGTACCTCCACAACCTGATACGGGCTGATTCGGTGTATTGTGAAAATCCATTCTTTGATATCAACCTTGATCCGGGAAATAAAACAGCAGGAGAAAAAAAGGAACGGCCAGACCTGGAAAAACTTGTGCGCGAACTTACAGGTGACCTCGACCTTGCATTTGTGGGCGTAAAAAACGCCGGGATTCACATTGATATGATCGGTGAAAAAAAGAGGTCTTTGTTTAATTCCAGCAAGGATAATTTCGAAATGCGCGGTTTCCGAATCAATGCTGATTCAGCCAAGCCTGTTGTAGTGAAACAGTTCGATATGCTTGTAAGAGACTATCGCCTGTATAATGTTGATTCCTCCAGTGCTTATACTTTCGATAGTGTAAGGTTTCTGAATAACAAGATCGTATTGAATAATTTTCATGTTACCACAGAGCCCAGCGCGATCAAGAAAAAGAGTGAAAGAAATTTCAAGATCCCATACTTCGAACTTACAGGACTGGATTGGTTTGAACTGATCTTCGACCAGAACCTCAAGGCTGAAGAGGCGGCACTGTACAACCCGATCATTTATTATAAAAAGTTTCCAACAGGCATTCAAAAAAAGAAAACGAATTTATTTGCCTCCCTTCAATCACTCGATGATATGATGACACTTGACAAGATCAAGATCATCAACGGTCAGTTGAATATGAACATGGGTCCGTCTGCATCTTTTATTGTTGATGACCTGAATCTTAGTCTTTATAGTAACAGCCTGATGAAATCAACCAACAGGGAAGGCCTGCGCAGAGCGGTGGAATTTCTTTCATTCAGCAGGGGACAAATTCGTCTCAAAGACATTACAGCCATTCTATCAAATATTAGTTTTACAGGTGAGAATCTTTTGCATTGTGAGGACCTTGAAGTCAGGAGCCGTTCCAATTCCATCAAAGGTGTCATGCACAATGTGAACCTGAACAATATGCTGGTTGATGATGAAAAAGAAACAATACTGCTTGATGGACTGGAATGGGGAAGCGCTACAATGTCTGTATCCTCAAAAGCTGGAGCCGGAAAATCAAAAAAGGCCGGAAGCATTACGCTGAAAGGTATAAAGGGAACGAATACAAGGTTTAATTATACAAATGGTGAAACTACTGTTTCTACTTTCCTGCAGGGAATCAGGGTAAATTCATTGGTGAAGCAGGGAACTGCACCGATCATTGTAAATGGTTTATCGGTTAATGGTTCCACTCTAGACGTAAAGAAACCCGGACTTAAACTTACAGCTGTATCTTATGCAATGGCGGATGATGCGCCATCTTTTCTAAATAAGCTGCAACTGGAATCAGTTGCAGACCGTGATACAGTGAACATCACATCTTCGCGCGTAAATTTTACAGTGGATGTAAACGCAGTAATGAATAAGGACATTCATCTTACCAATTTGCAAACCAATGCGCTGGTGATGAAAATGAGCAAATGGAACACCACGCCAACAGCTGCGAAAGAAAATAATTCAATTGTACGGATTGACCGATTTGTAGCAAATGATCCTGACATCAGCATCCAGACCCACAAAAATGATTCAGTTACCTCTATTTATATTCCTCATACATCGGGCAGCATGTTAAAAGTTTCGGGATTGAAAATGTCCGGGGGAACATTACAGATGGATGGCCTTACACTCAATACAACTACAGCAACATTTATCAAACCCACCGGTGAAGTTTTTGGCGTGGAGAAGGGAAATGTTGACCTGGATCTATCAGGAATAAAATTTTCTCCCAACAACGGCAAACCGGAATGGAATGCAGTGATCAATTCCATTCACCTGCAGAATCCGAATAGCCTGCTGGTAGGTCCGGGAAAAAATAAATTATCAATTGAGCAGATCACAGCAGGTAATATCACGCTTTCATCAGCTCATATTACTGACTTCAGCAAGATGGCACGTGCGAATGTGTCTGCGTGGTTAAAAAGCGCAACCGGACAATACATCGACAGTACAACAACACTTAAATGGTACAATGCTTCATACAATGCTGAGAAGAAGATCATGAACCTCGACTCTTTTGCATATTATCCAACGCAGGTTCGCGATACGGTAATCAAAAGGTCGAAGTATCAGACAGATTACATAACATTTCGTTCAGGGCCGGTTAAAATAAATGACTTCAGCCTGGAAAAATATGAAAAGGACAGTGCGCTGATGGCGAAGACCATTGAATTCAAAGATCCATACATAACTGTTTTTCGCGACAAGCTTCCTCCGGTTTTATCAGGAGCTACGAAACCACTTCCCGTGGACATGATCAGGAACATCCCATTTCCTGTACGGGTGAAGAATGTGAAGATGGAAGATGGAACGGTGCTGTACACGGAAAAACATCCCAAAACACGGGCTGAAGGAACTCTTTCTCTGACGCACCTGAATCTCAGTCTGAAAAATATTAAAAACCAGGGCCTTGATGATAACGATTCTCTTGAATTAAAAGCCGATACCTATTTAATGGATTCCGCACTTATTCACCTTGTGGTAAATGAATCCTATGCAGATTCGCTCGGCGGATTTTTGATGACCCTTCGCATGAAGCCAACAACACTTTCATTTCTGAATCCCGTTCTGGCACCGCTCTCGAATATTATCATCACTTCCGGTACCATCGATTCATTACAGCTGCGCGCCGTAGGAAAAAATGACCTCGCCTTTGGTGAAATGAAAATGTATTATCACAACCTTCACATCAAACTGATAAAAGATGGCGACCTCAATAAAACAACATTCTTTACACGTGCTGCAACTACATTACTGAATGCCCTGCTTGTTCATAAGAATAATAACGGCAAACGAACAGGTGTTGTTTATTTTGAACGGTTAAAGGACCGTTCATTCTTCAATTATATTGTAAAAATTGCCTTTAGCGGAATGGCTACCAGTATTGGTGTGAAAAAGAACAGCCGCTACATGAAACAGTACCGGAAAGAATTAAAGAAAAATAATTTACCGCCAATAGATTTTGATTAAGGCCCCCCTGTCCCCCCGAAAGGGGAACTTCGGTTGTTGTTTCATTTTGATAGTAAAATTTCTTAGATCTTATTTCATATGAAAGGCAGGAACGCTAGTCCCGATTTCATCGTGACCGCAAGGGTCGCAATTGAATTTCATTACGAATATATTTTTGCGGCCTTTGCGTATCCTTTGCGTACCCCGAAGGGGTTTGCGTTCCTGTATTGTTCCGCCGAAGGCGGATTACATTGCCTTGGCCGAAAATTTGATACCACACCCTAAAACCGGATATGAAAAAGATTGTCATTTGCGCTTTTGCCATTGCTGTGCTGGCTTCATGCAACAACAGCTCGGGAAATGATGAACCGACACCTACAACAACCAATGTGCAAAATGTAAATGGAAACCTTCCGGATACCACATCAGGATCCACACTCAATGGAACACTTCCTGTGGATTCTTCAAAAGTGAAAGATTCTCTGAAGCACTAATCACACTGTAAACTTCTTCAGGTAATCGGCATCAGCTTTTGCTGCGTCAAGCGGAGTAGTATTTTCATACTTCTCCTGCTCAACTATGAAGTATTCAAGTCCTTTCTTTTGGCCCTCTTTAATGATTTCCTTGAAGTTGATGTCGCCTGTACCGAGAATAACAGAAGCATCTCTTTCTGAAGCCGGTATATTTTTCTGGCGGTCCTTGATGTGACACAGTTTGAAGCGCCCAGGATATTTATCAAACCAGGATACCGGATTTTGCCCTGCTGTAACAACCCAGTAAATGTCCATTTCAAAATCCACCAGGTCTTTGTCAGTGTTCGACATTAAAACATCTTGTGGCATCTGTCCTTCCAATGGCACAAATCCATAGTCATGATTATGATATCCAAACCGTATTCCGTGCTTCTTGCACATCAATCCGCGTTCATTAAATGTTGCAGCGTATAATTTGAAATCATTAATCGTTTTTTGCGGACCGAGATATGGGCAAATCAGGTAATTCATTCCTATTTCTGCAGCTTCGGCAGCCTTGCGTTCAAAATCTGTTTTGATATCACAATGTGAGGCCACGATTTTCATGCCCAGGTCATCCATGAGTTTTTTGAATTCTGTATTCTTCATGCCCCAGAACATTCCCTGCTTACCTTCAAAACTCTCAATCTGTTTATATCCATAAGACGCAACTTTTGTCAGTACCCCTTTTGGATCTGCCGGAAGAACATCACGCAATGTCCACAACTGCAAACCGAAATTTTTGTCAATGCTGTTCTTTGATATCGCCGCGCATCCTGTAAGTGGTCCGGCAACGGAAGATAGCACCACACCCGATCCGAGTGCAGCCGAAAGTTTGATGAATTCTCTTCTTTGATATGCCATATAAATTTATTTAAACCATCATTTTATCACCTTTTTTGTAAGGAATGCAACCATCAAACCTACCAGGAACCGGCACATACCTCACTGCCTTTGTCAGTCCTACTTCGGATGTAAAATAACCAAGCAGTGTAAGTTGTTTCATCATGGTGAAATAATGCGATGATTTGTACTGTTTTTTATACTTCAGGTTACCTTTCCTTGTTTCTTCAGTTTCCTTCTTGCTTTCTTCACTGTTGAATTTATTCACGTCTTTCTGGTAGTCCTTTGATTCCTTATCCAGGTCAACGAGCAGGTCGTGACGTTGCTGCGGTGTGATCTTCATGAAATCATCCTTGAACTTTTTGTTGCTGGCATCATTAAGTTTGTCCATGCCATCCATGAAAGCTCTCTGGTCGCCTTCTTCATAACAGTCGTTCACCATCACCGTCATAAAGGCACCAACATTGGCGGCCTTTGCACCGGGTGTTGCTGTTTGCGGAAGAATGGTTTCACCTATTTCATTGAGATAGGCGATATCGTCCTGCGAAAACGAAGTTCTTTTTCCTGTTTTGGTTTTACAGCCGGTGAGAAATGCATCCGCACCAATAACAGTTCCCCCGAGGAGAATGCTTATATATTTTACTGCTTCCCTGCGTTCCATAATAAGAAGTTTAAACCCTGACCCCCAAAGGGTATGCGGGTAGTTATTATTAATTAAAAATCATTTCTTATTCGTAATTCTATTGTTCCTTGTTCTACTATTCCCTGTTCTAATGTTCTACTGTTCCTTGTTCTATTGTTCTTTTACTTCGATATTCGATATTCGATATTCGTAATTCGATATTCGTTATTCCCTGCCTGCAGGCAGGGATATTCCTTATCTACGACAGTGCCGGCAGCTTAAACCCATCTCTATACTCCCGCTTCACATACTGATTCACATCATCAAAGTTTGTTACACGCAGGTTTGCATTATCCCACACCAGCTTGATGTAC
>JBJMLW010000036.1:0-2692 GCA_045805105.1 Flavisolibacter sp.
CGATTGATTCTGTCTATATTGGCTCAAATAAACCCTTCAACATGAGATTACCTACTAACAGAGTCATTGCTGCGCTGATCATCTTTTCCGCTTTTTTATCCGGTTGTTCTAAATCTTCGAATATGAACAATGCAGGAGTTGTGAATCCTGATAAAGGATCACCATTACTTCACAATTATGGAGTGATGCCTATGCAACCGGAACAATGGTCCTTTGTTCCAACGTTTTCACCCAATGTATTACCGGGTGCAAAAGAGAATGGAATGCCTTCCACAACACTTCCTTCGAGTTACCTCCTCGCTTCACCTGCCGTGAGAGACCAGGGTCAAATTGGCTCCTGCACAGGGTTTTGTGGTGTTGAGACCAATGAGATCCTTTATTATTATAAAACAAACAGTGCGTCTTCTACAGGATTAACTACAGCAACAGGATTATCTACAGCAGTCAGCACTCAATCTGTAAATTCTTCTTTGTTTGGTTCATCATCCGCCCTGAGCCCGTTGTTTATTTATTATGTAGAGCGTTGTGTTATCAATAGACAATCCATCAGGACTGACAACGGCGCTTACATGGTGAACATACCACAAACACTACAGGGATTAAGCAGTAATTCAGGAAGCGGTTCAGCTCTTACATTAACTGTAGGCGGGAAAAAATCTACTTTCGCCGGGGATTGTTATGAAAATCTTTATCCTTATCCATCCAATGGTTCCAGCACTTCTACACAATTCAGAACAGCGCCTTCTGCTTCGGCCATATCCAATGCAACAAATTTCAAGATCGGTTTGCAAAGTGGTACAACAGGCAGCAGCGGTACAACCACTCATGGTTATTATGTCATCAATTCCAGCGACCCGGTAACAGATGCAAAGACTGCTATCGCTAATAACAAACCAGTGATGATGGGTTTCAACGTGTATGATAATTCCCAGTATCAATATTTTGAAGGATTAGGCGTACAAGGCTACGCTCCGAATAATTATACCTATAATCCACTCGATGCAAATGGTTCATTGATCTCCGGTGTAAAACTGCTGGGTGGTCATGCCGTTCCTCTTATCGGTTTTATTGATGATGCTTCACAACCCGGCGGCGGTGTTTTTATCTGTGAAAATTCCTGGAATACTAACTGGGGATATCATGGTTATTTTTATTTGCCTTACTCGGTTTTAAGAAGCAAAACAATTGTTTCATCAGGTAGTTTATATATAGCTATCATTTAAAATCATCTTTACATACAAAAAGAATAAGTCCTGATCATTTTCAGGACTTATTCTTTTTAGGATGATCCTTTGCATGAATTGGTTTATTAACGCCCAACTGCTGATACATTACCTTATTAAAAAACAAAGGCCACTATTGCGGCCTTTGTTTTTGTCTTTGCTGAAGTTAGCTATTAGATGCTAACCTTAACGTACATCCGTGCGTATGATATTTGTAATGCATAAGCACATTACAACCGGACAAGAAATTATTTGATCTGTATGTTTTTGGTGATCTTCCTGGCACCTTCTTTTTTAGGAAGACTTACATAAAGTACACCGTCTTTGTATTGAGCACTGATCTTATCGGCTTCAACGGTGTCATCGAGAGTAAAGCTGCGTGAGAAAGCTTGCTGGCGATACTCCCGGCGTAAGTAGCCTTCCTGTTTGTTTTCTTCTTTATTCTCGTGTTTGTGTTCGAAGGATACGGTCAGCATGTTGTCGTTGATGTTTACATTGAAATCTTCTTTGCTGAGTCCCGGAGCCACCACTTCCATTTCATAGGTATTGCCTGTTTCACGAATGTTGACAGGGACCTGGGTGCCTGTTGCAACAGAGCCGTCAAAGCCCCAGAAGTCATCATCGAGGAAGCGGTTGAAAGTGTTTTGAAGGATGCCATCAACCAAACCACCAAAAGATGCTACGGGTCTGCCACTGGTAGCCAAATTACCGTTGTTGTCTTTTCTTTTCATGATATTAGTCATATTAACCTCCTTTGTTTTTCAGGGCTGAGCACAAATTGTGTGCAATGAGAAAAAAATTGAAAAATTGTCAAGTGAACTGAAATTTTTTCATTGAAAAAATTTCATGATGAGACAAAAAGTAATTCTTACACGTATTAATGAGGTGTCATTTCGATCGCTTCTCCTTTTTCCATCTCATCTGTAGTTATAGCCTCGTGTTTGTATTTAAAAATAAAAGGAAAAATAACAGCTAAAGCAAGTGCATACAATGCGAATAACAGCCAAACGGTTTTCCAATCTGTACCGTTATTATCAGTATGCGATTGAATTACCCAACCGCTGACAAAACTTCCAATGATGGCGCCTACGCCATTTGTCATGAGCATGAATAATCCTTGTGCGCTGGCTCTTATTTTTTTATCGGCTTCTCTTTCTACGAACAGCGACCCTGAAATATTGAAGAAGTCGAAAGCCATTCCGTATACGATCATGGATAATACCAGTAATATTAACCCACCGCCGGGATCTCCAATTCCAAACAAACCAAAACGAAGCACCCATGCAGTGATACTCATCAGCATTACTTTTTTTATTCCAAATCTTCCAAGGAAAAACGGGATGGTCAAGATGAACAATGTTTCTGAGATCTGGGAAATGGATATTAATATATTCGGATATTTTACTCCGAATGTGTTTTTGTATTCATCTGTGAACTTGAAATGATCTAAGAAAGGAACGCCCCATTGA
>JBJMLW010000037.1:0-4019 GCA_045805105.1 Flavisolibacter sp.
CACCTGAAAAATGTTACCGATAAAAACCAACGTAAAAAATACATCAAGACACGTGAAAGTGAATTGAAAAAACAATTTTCCGATCCACTTTCGAATCTTTCAGTATACCAGGGGAGAGTGTTGATGAAACTCATCAACCGTGAAACCGGAAATGACTGTTATGAACTGATCAAGGAATACAGGGGCGGTATGAATGCGCGCATGTACCAGACTGTAGCCTTTCTTTTTGGCAGCGATCTGAAACAATCCTTTGATCCTGTAAACAATTCTGTAGACCGTCAGATTGAATCATTTGTCAGGGAAATCAGGGGTGGTTGGTATACTTCTCCCGCTACCAGATAATCAATTGTCAATAAGTAAACCTTAAGTCTTGGAGCTTATAGCTTACAGCTTATTTTATTTCCTGCAATAAACATCTGATTCTTCAACCGGGTACTTTTTATCAAGGTCAACGTTATTAAAACTTTGTGATTTTCCCCAGGAAAAGAATTTTTCAAAATAAGGGAGCAGCCTGTTTGTTTTTATTTTTTCGAGGAAATAAACTTCATGTTCTTTTTCTTTCATACCCATTTCGTATAGGATCCGGTCGTATTGATGCATGCCAAGACTGTTGAAATATTGTTTCATTCTGAAGTACTCACAAACATTTCCACTTTCAAGTCTGCCTGCAAAGAAGAATGGCATGAACCACCCTATTATGTGGCAGCTGAATGAAAGTATTTTTCCAATAATATGAAACCTTACTTCAAAAAACCTGGAAACCGGCACACCTGTTTCATTCATGATCAGCAGCACTTCCTTGCGGTGTTCCCATTCATCGATTTCAATCTGGTGAATTGCTTTTTTCTCTTCAGGATTTTTAACTGAAGCGGCATGTCCCTGGTAAGCAAAGGCTGCTGCTTTTTCGGCGGAATAAGCCCTCCGGAGAAGTTCTTTTAGTTGTGGGTGATTGATTGTCAAACTATATACAAAGGTAATTGCTAATTGTTACGAAAAACCATTTATGGAGACACTATGACCCAGAGGATCTCATCTTAAATCTTAATACAATATAAAAAAGGAATGCCCTGATTTCCAATCCGATTTCCGTAACCTACTTCCCCCGCTTTTCCAATGCCACAACAGTATCCCTATGGAACCATTGATCTTTCTTTACAATAAATAAGAGGATGATAAGCGCAAAGAGAAACCACCAGCGGTATTGCATGAATTTTTTCATTGGGAACATGTTCTCACTAAAATAATTGAATTGTTTCATAATTAAAAGGCCGGACCCTTTTACAAATGGAGACCCGTGATTCAAACTAATGGGCATTGTTTATCTTTCACACATGAAACTGGATGTTTTAGCAATAGGATCGCACCCCGATGACGTTGAACTGGGGTGTTCGGGAACACTGATAACAGAAATCAGGAGGGGAAAAAAGGTTGGTATCGCTGATCTCACACAAGGAGAACTTGGAACACGCGGAACAGTTGAAACGCGTTATAGCGAATCTGCAGAAGCCGCAAAAATCATGGCAATATCAGTAAGGCACAACCTGAAGTTCCGTGATGGATTTTTTAAGAATGATGAAGAACACCAGATGAAACTGATCGCTGTCATCAGGCAATACAGGCCTGAAATAGTTATTACCAATATACTTGAAGACCGGCATCCTGATCATGGCAGGGGTGGTTGGCTTACATATGATTGCTGCTTTTTCTCCGGGTTGCGTCAAATAAAAACATTTGATGAAAAAGGAAATCAACAGGAGCACTGGCGTCCAAAAATGCTGCTGCATTACATCCAGGATCGTTTTTACGAACCTGATATTATTATTGATGTAAGTGATGTCTGGGAACAACGCATGAAGGCGATCAAAGCGTATAAAACACAATTTCATGATCCGTCGAGCAAAGAACCCCAGACTTACCTTTCCAATCCTGAATTTATCGATGCACTTACTGCGCGCGCAAGGCTTCTCGGTAAAAGAATCGGTGTAAAATATGCTGAAGGTTTTTTATCCAAAAAAAGTATAGGCATCAGAAACCTTGATGCCCTTATCCTTCATGAAACCTGAAGATGAAGTAATTCTTTCTGCATTTTATGGTGTCCGATACCAACTTCAAAAAACTGGTCGCCAATGATTTTGTATCCGCACTTTTCATAAAAACCAATTACCGGATCACGTGCGTGCATCATCAGTATTTTATAGCCATTGTTTAATGCAGTTGCTTCGGCAAACCGGATAATATCAGCTCCAATGTTTTTTCCCTGGAAATTCTGCAGCACTGCCATTTGCCTTAGCTGCGATACCTGTTCATTTTTCCGCGAGAGCACACAACATCCAATAATGCAGTCCTGATCAAATGCACCTATGAAAATATCAGTCTTTTCATTTTCCGGTATGATGTAAGAAGGCGGTACGCCGATTGGTTCAAGTAACGCCGTGATCCGAAGCCTGATCATTTCCTCATAATCAACGGAGCCATATTCAATCAGCTTAATTTGCATTCGCAAAGTTAATACAGTCCACAGTCCAGAATGCACAGATCACAGGGTATTCGACATGTTACAATATTTAATTCCTATTGATAAAGTAATACTTTGTTTTTTTAATTAAATCCAAAGGCTTGATATTATTGATTCCCCCGCAGACTAATAAAGAATTTACAAATTATAGTCCACGTCTGTCGTCTGTGGACTGCAGACTCTGGACTATGGTCTCCTTCCTCTATATTTGCCCGACAATTTTAAACCATGAATTTTGAGCTCACAGAAGAGCACCTGATGATACGGCAGGCAGCCAGGGATTTTGCGCAGAATGAATGTTTGCCAGGCGTAATTGAACGGGATGATAAAATGCAGTTTCCACGAGAACAAATCATGAAGCTGGCAGACCTTGGCTTTCTTGGAATGATGGTAAGTCCGGAATATGGCGGTGCAGGACTCGATACAGTGAGCTATGTTCTCGCAATGGAAGAAATCAGCAAGGTGGATGCCAGTGTGAGTGTATGCATGAGTGTTAATAACAGTCTGGTTTGTTATGGAATCGAAGCATATGGTACAGAAGAACAGAAAAAAAATTACCTGACTCCACTTGCCCAGGGAAAAAAAGAAGGAGAATTGTATACAGGCGCATTCCTTCTAAGCGAACCTGAAGCCGGAAGTGACGCTACTTCGCAAAGAACTATAGCTGAAGAAAAAGAAGACCACTTTCTTCTTAATGGAACGAAAAACTGGATCACTAATGGTGGTACAGCATCAGTTTACCTGGTTATAGCACAAACAGATCCTTCAAAAGGACACAAGGGAATCAGTGTTTTCATCGTTGAAAAAAAATGGCCTGGTGTAGTTGTAGGAGGCAAGGAACAGAAGCTTGGTATCCGGGCAAGCGATACTCATACCATACTTTTCAATGATGTAAAAGTTCCGAAAGAGAACAGGATAGGTGAAGCAGGCTTCGGTTTCAAGTTTGCAATGAAAACACTCGCAGGGGGAAGAATTGGTATTGCTTCCCAGGCGCTTGGTATTGCAAGCGGCGCTTATGAACTGTCACTTAAATATTCCAGGGAAAGAAAAGCATTTGGTACCGAAATCGCCAACCACCAGGCTATTGCTTTCAAGCTTGCTGACATGGCAACACGAATTGAAGCATCACGGCTCTTATGCCTGAGAGCAGCTTTCGAAAAGGATCAGAAAAAGGACTATACATTAAGTTCGTCAATGGCCAAAGTGTATGCATCTGAAACAGCAATGTGGACAACAGTTGAAGCAGTTCAGATTCATGGTGGTTACGGATATGTGAAGGAATATCATGTTGAACGTCTCATGCGCGATGCCAAGATCACGCAGATATATGAAGGAACCAGTGAAGTGCAGCGGATTGTAATCAGCAGAAGTATCCTGAAGTCGTGAATCGTCAATCGTCAATCGTGAATGGATGGCCGTTTAAAAAATCAGGGTGTCCGATTATTCAGAATACTTTTACATTCACATTCACGATTCACGATTGACGATAGACGTTTCACCTTTA
>JBJMLW010000038.1:0-3105 GCA_045805105.1 Flavisolibacter sp.
CCATCATATCCCCGAGGTTGTCTACATGAAGCACCTTCCCTACTGCATCCTGTTTTCCAAAATAGCGTTCGGCTGTACTCTCAGTTAGTACAATTGAGTTTACATCTTTAAATGCATTCTTCGCATTTCCCTTTACAAAAGGAAAAGTAAATACATCAAAAAAGCTGGAGTCTACCCTGAAAATTTTTTCTTCCGTGATTTTTTTATCGCCATATGTTACCAGCCAGTTCACGCCCCATGGTGGATAAACCCTGGTGATGGAACTGATCTCGGGAACCTGTTTTTGAATGGCAGGAGCAAGTGCCGGAGGCGTGGTGGCGTCGGGTAGTTTTGTACCATCATCATTAACGAAATCCTTTACTACCCGGTAAATATTTGCGGCATCTTTATGATAACGGTCGTAACTATTTTCATCGGTTACAAATAAAAAGATCAGCAGGCTGCATGCCATTCCTGTTGCCAGTCCGAATACATTGATAAATGAAAATACTTTATTCTTCCACAGATTCCTGAAGGCGATCTTGATGTAATTACGGAACATAGGAGAATGTTTGATTTATGATTTGTTGATCTTTGATTTTTGCCACAAAGGCACAAAGACACAAAGGTTCACAAAGAATTATGCTTAGTGCGTCTTCGTGTCTTCGTGGCTTAGTGGCTATCTCTCATTTCACGTTTGACGTTTCACGTTTCACGTCCTCATTCTGTTCTTAAGCTTTTTACAGGATTCGTAGCTGCTGATTTAATTGATTGAAAACCCACAGTTAAAAATGCAATGGCCAGTGCAGTCAGTATCGCAATGGCAAACACCCACACGTTTATGGTTATCCTGTATGGAAAATCTTTCAGCCAGTTGTTCATTGCCCACCATGCAATAGGGAAGGCAACAAGCGATGCAATAATGATCAGTAAAAGGAAATTTTTAGAAAGCAGGCCAACAATGTTGAATACGCTTGCACCCAAAACTTTCCGGATTCCTATTTCTTTGGAACGTTGTTCCGTACTAAAAGCCGATAGTCCGAACAAACCCATTGAGCCCACGATAATGGCCATAACAGCGAAAATCCACAGCAGACTACTGAGCTTTTCCTCGCTTTTATACATCTTGCCATAGCTTTCATCCATGAATTTGTAATCGAGGGGATAACCCGGAGAAAAACTATTCCATGTATTGTTTATATAAGCAATTGCACGATTGATATTTCCGCCTCTTAATTTTACTGCCACTTTCAATGCTACCTGCGGATACAACTGGATGACAGATGTGGCTATTTTTTCGTGAAGGTTTTTATAATGAAAGTCCTGTACCACGCCGATTACCTTTCCCTTTTTTACAGGTTGAAGTGTATCTTTTGGAGCCCATTCATTCCACATCATCGGCTGACCAATAGCTTTTTCAGGTGTGCCAAAACCCAGGTCCTTTACAGCAGTTTCATTGATGATGAATGCTTCACGTTCATCTGTTGCCATTTCTCTTGAGAAATCCCTGCCGGCAATGATGCGGAGACCGAGAGTCTTCACATAATCATAATCACCAATGAAAACATTGGCGGAATATTCTTTCACGCCTTCTTTAGTCGGGAGTTTGATACCGTCTCCTGCAAACTGATCACCAGGCAAACCATATCCGGATGTGACAGACACTATATCAGGAGACCTTTTAAGTTCTGATTTGAATGATTCAAGTTTTTTGGCAACATCTCCTCTGATCTGGAAATAAACTACCTGGTCTTTACTGAAACCGAGGTCCTTGTTATTTAAATATTTAGTCTGGCGGTAAACAATCATAGTTGAGATGATCAGCAGAATGGACAGGGTAAACTGCACAACCACCAGAGCCTGGCGAACCCATGGACGATTACCGGAACTGGAAAATTTCATATTCTTTAAAACCCTGATCGGTTGAAACCCCGATAAAACCATAGCTGGATAAATACCTGCAATGATGCCTATCACAATACCCGATAACAGAATGATCAAACCAAGAAGTGGGGTGGTGAATGGATTAAAGTGTATTGATTTATCTGTAAACTGGTTGAGTGAAGGCACAATAAAATAGGTAGCAACGGCGGCGAGCATCATGGCGAAAACAGAAAGCAAAACTGTTTCGCCAATAAATTGAAATATCAGCTGGCTCCTGTCAGCACCTACTACTTTCCTTACCCCGATTTCTTTTGCTCTTCGTAAAGACCGTGCAGTTGCCAGGTTGATAAAATTAAAACAGGCGATTACCAAAACAAACAACGCAATAATCGTTAGTGCCTTTACATATGTTTCATTACCACGTATGGCATTGTCGTAAACGAAATCCGATGATTGCAGATGAATGCTTGTTAATGGCTGGAAGTATGGAAGAAAAGTGGAGCCCACCTGTTTCAGTGTAGGAAATATTTCTTTCTTAACATAGGTTTGAAATTTATCCTGCAACTGTTGCACATTCGTTCCAGGTTGCAGTTTTACATATGTATAGAATTGAGTCCATGTCCACGCCTGCATTCGTTCATTTGGTATGGCATTCGTAAGCGACATGAGATAATTAAACTGAAGATGAAAATGATCCGGCAATTTGGCCATCACACCTTTTACAGTAAGCGTATCCTTATCAACCATTAATGTTTTACCGATCGGGTCTGTTGTTCCAAAATAACGGTTAGCCAGATCTTCCGAAATAACAATGGTTGATGGTGCTTCAAGAGCAGTCAACGGATCGCCTTTTATAAATTTTAAGGGAAAGACGTGAAAAAATGATCCATCAACAAACCATCCTTTATCTTCATAACCTTTTTTATCACCCACTTCAATTAAATATTTATCTCCCGCCATAAACATTCTTGCAGTTGTATCAACCTCAGGATACTGGTGGTTTAAGAAAGTTGCATAGGCAGGGGCAGTAACAGGTACGCGACTGGTTACGTTGTTATCGTTCCTTACATTATAAAGCCGGTAAACATTTTCTCCGCCAGGCAGGAATTTATCATATTGATTTTCATCCCACACGAACAATGCGATTACAAGGCAGCCTACAATTCCTATGGTGAGACTGGCGATATTAATCAGTGCAAAACCCTTGTAGCGTTGCAGGTTGCGAAGGGCAGTTTTCAGGTA
>JBJMLW010000039.1:0-2872 GCA_045805105.1 Flavisolibacter sp.
CTGACATGTACAACAAGGTGCTGGCAAGCGGCTTTCGTTTTCCTGAAAAGCTGGAAGACTGGATCAGTCCTCAATGGAACAATTTTGACCTGAGAAAAAATCCGCTCACTCCCTGGCTCACCCCTGAAATGATCGATAAGATAAAAGATTTCGAAACCGTGCTCAATGGATATTATCCAACTGTTTCTGATATCAGGTTAAATAGTTTTAAGAGAAATTTTATACGCAGTATTGCTTCCGTGCGTTATAAAACCGGCATCTATAAAAAACCTTATGAACTTAAGGCCTTGCATGTACTTTGGAAATACCGGCAACCGGAAATAGAAGGATTTTAATGAAAGACATTCTGAAATATATTGTTGCTCGTACTTACAGGCCCTTGCTGGTGAAATACCTGTCCGGCACAAGGTCTTATACCTATAAAGGGATTGAACTTGAAGTGCCGCCGCAGGTGTTTCACCCGGGATTTTTTTTTAGCACAAAACTTTTGCTCAGGCATATAAAGCATGAGAACCTGAAGCAGAAAACACTTCTCGAGTTAGGGGCAGGAAGTGGTTTGATCAGCGTGTACGCAGCACAGAAAGGCGCAAAGGTTACTGCTACAGACATAAATCCGTTTTCAATTTTGTGCCTGAAAAAGAATGCACCCAAAAACAAGGTGGAATTGAACATCATCCATTCAGATCTCTTCGATAAAATTCCTGCAACGAAATTTGATCGCATCCTGATAAATCCACCATACTACAAAAAGAAACCATCTTCCGATGCGGAGTATGCATGGTATTGCGGAGAAGGAGGCGAGTATTTTCAAAAACTGTTTGGTGTACTTTCATCGTACATGCATAGTGGATCAGAAGTTTCGATGATTCTTTGTGATGGATGTGATATAGAAATGGTTGAAAATTTCTGCAGTCGAAATCATTTCCGGATGGAATGTGTATACACTAAAAAGTCGTTGCTGGAAACTAATTATATTTTCAAAATCGTTTTTACAAAATGAAAGTGGACAATGACGATATAAGAAATACAACCCCACCGGGTATTGAAGTCATCCACAAACGCTTCCAGGATCTCTATATTTCGTTGCGCAACACAGAAAAGAGAATTCATACTGATGATGAAGTAAACCGTCTGCCAGAAGTACCGGAAGACAATCAATACAGGGAAGAATGGAAAATAAGAAAGGATTCCTCCAATAAACTAATAGACTACCTAACCAAAAAAAACCGGCCTCTCAGTATTCTCGAAGTGGGTTGCGGCAATGGATGGCTCTCACACCAGCTATGCTCTATTGAAAATGCTGTTGTGACCGGTGTGGATATAAACCTGGTAGAACTTGAACAGGCTTCAAGGGTTTTTGTAAACCATGCGAATCTGAATTTCATCTATGGTGACATCAGCCTTGGATTGCTTGCTGATCAGAAATTCGACGTGATCATATTCGCGGCTTCTATTCAATACTTTCAGTCTTTTCGTGGTGTGATAAATATTGCACTCGAACATCTTATTGATGGAGGCGAGATCCATGTTCTTGATACGCATTTTTATTCATCCAAAAATGTTGATGCAGCCAGGGAAAGATCTGAGGCTTATTTTAAGAAGATGGGTTTTGAAAATATGAGCAAACTTTATTTTCATCATTCAGTAGAAGAGTTAAAAGCTTTTAACTACGAAACTTTGTATGATCCGGCGGCTGTCATTAATAAATTCTTAAGCAGGAAAAACCCATTCAGCTGGGTTTGTATTAAATCAAAAAAGTGATCGCCCAATCATTATATCATACTTTCAAAAGGTACAGAACTCTAAAGACCAATCGTATCAGTACACTTCCTATTGTGATATTGATGCCACACAGTGCCTGTAATTGCCGTTGTGTGATGTGTGATATCTGGAAAGACAATCATAATCTCAGGCAGATCTCAGAAGCCGACGTCAAAGAGCTATTGGTTAGCTTAAAAAAATTTGGTACGCAACAAGTGGTCATGTCTGGCGGCGAGGCTTTGCTACACAACCGGTTTTTTCAACTGTGCAGGATACTTAAAACTGCCGGCATCAGGATATCCCTGCTTTCTACAGGATTGGCACTGAAAAAAAATGCTGAGGAAATAGCAGAATGTGTAGATGATGTAATTGTGTCGATTGATGGCGACCAGGTTACACACGACGAGATCAGGAATATCCCGAACGCTTTTCACAAGTTGCGGGAAGGTATACTGGCCATCAGGGAGATCAATCCTTTATTTCCCATCACTGCCAGGACGGTGATTCATAAAATGAATTTCAGAAAATGGGGAGCAATTGTCAGAACTGCAAGACAACTCGGACTTGACCAGATCAGTTTTCTGCCTGCCGATGTGAGCAGCCATGCATTTAACAGGGAAGTGCTTTGGTCTGACCTGCGCCAGCACGAGATATTACCAGAACAACCCGAATTAGCCGAGTTGCAGTTCATCATTGACGAATTAATTGAAGAACATAAGGAAGATTTCGAAAGAAAATTCATAGCAGAATCACCGGAAAAGATCAGGAAGATCTACCAGTATTATGCAGCTTTTTATGGATTGAACCCTTTGCCATTTAAGAAATGTAATGCACCATGGGTATCTACAGTTATTGAAGCAGATGGAACGGTAAGACCATGTTTTTTTCATGAAGCCATCGGGAATATACACAGTGAACCACTAGATATTATCCTTAACAGGGAAAATGCCAAGCAATTCAGAAAAACGCTTGATATGGATACGAATGCTACCTGCCAGCGCTGTGTATGTTATCTGAATCTTCCACCCGCTATGAAATTAAAATCCTGATCGATGAAATTGCTCTTCTCACATTCATATTTTCTGCGTTTCGATCCAAAACAATGGGCAAC
>JBJMLW010000040.1:0-3194 GCA_045805105.1 Flavisolibacter sp.
ACATATCTTTTATTTAAATTGAAAATCTAAAAGAGAACATCTTTGTTAGGAAAATTGATTATCATGTAATTTCAATAAATGTTACAATTTATTTTGGCTTAGCTTATGTCAATCAATTATTCCGATACACTGGATTTTGCCAGAAAAATGGATGACGAGGATCCCTTAAAAAATTTCAGGAACCGGTTCTTTATTCCGCAACACAACAACCAGGATGCTGTTTATTTTACGGGTAATTCATTGGGTCTCCAGCCAAAATCAACAATTGATTATATAAACCAGGAACTGGAAGACTGGGCAGCACTCGGTGTGATGGGACATATGGAAGCTCGTAATCCATGGGTTTCCTATCACGAACAGTTTTCAACCCCTATTGCAAAACTTGTAGGAGCACAACATGAAGAAGTGGTAGTAATGAACCAGCTTACTGCCAATCTTCACCTGTTGCTTACTACTTTCTATCGTCCAACCGCGGAACGATACAGGATCATCTGTGAAGCCAAAGCATTTCCTTCAGATCAGTATGCGCTGGTTAGCCAGGTGAAGCTTCATGGTTTTGATCCTGCGTCTGCCATTATTGAAGTACACCCGAGGGCAGGTGAAGAAGTTGTGAGAAGTGAAGATATTATTACCACTATCAGGCGCGAAGGAAAATCAACCGCTGTTGTCATTTTCGGCGGGGTGAATTATTATACAGGACAGGTGTTTGAAATGGATCTCATCACAAAGGCCGCACATGAAGAAGGTGCATATGCCGGCTTTGATCTTGCACACGCCATTGGAAATATAGGCCTGCACCTTCATGAATGGGATGTGGATTTTGCATGCTGGTGCAGTTATAAATATCTGAATTCTGGTCCGGGTGGCGTAGCGGGCGTTTACATTCATCACCGTCATGCTACCAATACTACATTACAACGAATGGCTGGGTGGTGGGGAACAAATAAAAAAATGCGGTTTAAAATGCAACCGGGTTATGAACCCATTCCTACTGCAGAAGGATGGCAGCTGAGTAATGCACCGGTACTTTCCATGGCAGCACACATGGCAGCGCTTCGCATTTTTGAAGAAGCGGGTTTGTCAAATCTTCTTGAAAAAAGCAGGAAACTTACCGGTTACCTTTTCTTTTTACTGGATAAGATCAATCAACAGCATACTCACCAGGTGATCAGGATCATCACACCGCGTGATCGTCATGGATGCCAGGTATCGATGTTCATGCTGGAAAAAGGAAAAGAAATTTTTGATGCGCTGCTGAACCAGGGAGTCATTGCCGACTGGCGCGAACCGAACGTTATCCGTATTGCACCCGTGCCATTATATAATTCATTTGAGGATGTGTGGAAGTTTGGGAAAGTGATAAAGGAAGTATTGTGATGAGAAAAGCTGAGGGGAGATACTTTTTTCGCTTCTCGCTTCTCGCTTTGCGCTCCGCGACTTATAGAATAGCCTTTTCAAACCAAATCCGTGAATTCCTATCAAATCCGTGAAATCAGTGATATCAAATCCGTGAAATCAGTGATACCAAATCCGTGAAATCCGTGATACAATCCGTGAAATCCGCGATACAATCTGCGAAATCCTATTAAATCCGTGAAATCAGCGTTATGAAAAATGTCGTCATTATTGGTGCTGGTCTGGTTGGATCTCTTTTATCCATTTATCTCTCAAAAAGAGGATACAGGGTATCCTTATATGAGCGGCGTGGTGATATGCGGAAAGAGGAAGTAGAAGCAGGACGATCCATCAACCTTGCACTGAGTGACCGTGGCATCAGGGCATTGAAAGAAGTAAAGCTCGCTGATGACATTTTGAAGATTTCAATTCCGATGCATGGGCGGCAGATTCACCACGAGGATGGATCATTGGCATTCCAGCCTTATGGAAAACAGGGGCAATACATTCATTCCGTATCAAGAAGCGAACTTAATTGCAGGTTACTTGATCTTGCAGAGGAAAATGGTATCAGAATTTTTTTTGATCACAAGTGTACCGGTATCAGCTGGACTGATAAAAAGGTTTTGTTTGAACATGCATTGAAACCTGTGGAGGTGAAGTTTGACCTTTGTGTTGGGTCGGATGGTGCATTCTCTTCTGCGAGGATGTCGCATATGTTAACACACAGTCTGATTGATTATCATCAATACTATATTGATTGCGGTTACAAGGAATTGTCTTTTCCGGCAGGGGAAAACGGAAACTTCCTGCTGGAAAAAAATGCACTTCATATCTGGCCGCGTAAAGATTACATGCTGATCGCACTTCCCAATCGTGAAGGAACATTTACGGGAACACTTTTTTTCCCTTTTGAAGGTGCGCTATCATTTAAACACCTTACAACCCGTGATCAGGTGAAAAATTTTTTCACAAAAACTTTTCCTGATGTTGTTACATTGATTCCTGACCCGGAAGAACAATTTTTCAACCATCCAACATCTTCACTCGTTACAGTAAAATGTTTTCCATGGATCCGTGAAGATTATTTTTCACTTATCGGTGATGCTGCACACGCCATTGTTCCTTTTTTCGGACAGGGGATGAATGCAGGTTTTGAAGATTGCAGTGTTCTCGACAGTCTTGTGGAAAAATATGATGAGGACTGGAAGACCATTCTCCAGGTTTTCCAGGAAATGAGAAAACCCGATACAGATGCTATTGCAGACATGGCTGTCGGTAATTTTACTGAAATGCGTGCCAGGACTGCTGATCCTGTTTTCCTTCTTCAGAAAAAAATAGAAGCGCGCCTGCATGAACGTCATCCGGATCAATGGATTCCTTCTTATTCTCAGGTAACTTTCAGTCCGCATATACGATACAGTGAAGCTCTTGCCAACAGCGAACGCCAGGAAGCGGTGATGCTGGAAGTGATGAAGATAAAGGGCATTGAAAAAAAGTGGGATAGTGATGAGGTGGAAAGGATGATACTCGATAAAATCCGTGAAAAATAAAACATGAATGATTATTCGATGTCATCCCTCCTTTGTGGGGATGACATTCACGTTTGACGTTTCACGTTTCACGATTGACGATTCACCAATCACATTTATCTTCGTTACATGACCCGGTCGCAACTCGTTGAGCAGATCATATCAAAAAAATCCTACCTCTGTGTCGGCCTGGATACAGACCCTTCGCTGATTCCGCGTCACCTTCACTTCCGCACCGATAAAATTTATGAATTCAACAGGCAGATC
>JBJMLW010000041.1:0-4490 GCA_045805105.1 Flavisolibacter sp.
ATACATATTTTCCATTCTTCTTATTACAGCTTTTACATTTTCATATGGACAAACACCTGTTCGCAGTGTAAAAGCAGTTCGTACTACTTTACCTGTAAAAATTGATGGCGACCTTGGTGATGAAGCCTGGAAACAGGCATCCGTGTTGAATGATTTTGTGGAACAGCGGCCGAACTTTGGAAAAAAGGAAGATGCGAAAACCAGGACTGAAGCATATCTTCTTTATGATGACAACGCGGTTTATGTAGCAGCATACTGCCACGAATTAAATAAGGACAGTATATCCACAGAACTTGTCGGAAGAGATGTAATTGGTGTAAATGATTTTGCAGGCATCATGTTCGATACTTATCTCGACCAGATAAATGGTGTAGGATTTTATGTAACTGCCCTGGGTGAACAATACGATTGTAAATATTCGCTCAATAATGAAGATGACAGTTGGAGTGCTGTGTACCAGACTGCCACGCAAATAAAAAGTGACGGTTGGATATTTGAAATGCGCATACCTTATTCTGCACTTCGGTTCAGTAAGGAAACAGTACAAAACTGGGGAATCAATTTTGTAAGACGCAGGACTAAAACAGGACAGCAATTTATGTGGAGTCCTGTAGATCCAAACAAATTCGGATTGATGAACCAGGCTGGAAAATGGGAAGGCATTGAAGACATTAAGGCACCGATACGACTTTCTTTTTCACCTTACCTCTCCTCCTACCTGAATCATACACCCCAGGGATCATGGAACACTTCATTCAATGGAGGCATGGATGTTAAGTACGGCATCAGTAAAGGATTTACACTGGATATGACACTGGTGCCTGACTTCGGACAGGTTCAAAGTGATAACCAGGTTTTGAATCTTTCTCCATTTGAAGTACGCTATAATGAGAACCGATCTTTTTTTACAGAAGGAACAGAACTTTTTAATAAAGGAAATCTTTTTTACAGCAGGAGGATTGGTGGAACACCCATCCATAGAAATTTCACTGTTGAACCCGGGCATAATGTTATTGAAAATCCTTCTGAAACAAAACTGATCAATGCAACAAAGATCAGTGGTAGAACAGCCAAAGGACTTGGTATTGGTTTCTTCAATGCGATCACAAAAGCGCAATATGCCACCGTTGAAAATACATCGAAAGAGGAATATAAAATTGAAACCAATCCGCTTACCAACTACAATATTGTTGTTCTTGACCAGACAATGAAAAATAATTCAAGTCTCACGCTTGTGAATACCAACGTCATGAGAAACGGACATGACTATGACGCCAATGTAACAGCAGTTTTGTGGGACCTCTATGATAAAAAAGTAAACTGGAATGTATGGGGTAAAGTAGGAACGAGTCAGCTGATGGGATACCAGGCACCCGGCAAAACCTTATCGGGATATAATTATGAATTGTACCTGGGTAAATTCCGCGGTGCTTTCAATTTTGAAATTCACCAGATGATGGCAGATGATAAGTACCAGCAGAACGACCTCGGATATTTTACCAATAACAATTATATCGACAGAGGTGGTTATATGTGGTATAAATGGATGAAGCCAAAAGGGTTTTATAATAACCTGCAGCTAAACCTGGGTGTCAATTATATTGAGCGTTTTATACCTAGAACTTATCAGTCGTTCAATGTGCAGCTGAATGTAAACAGTCAATTTAAAAACCTTTGGCAGGCACGAATCAATATGAACCTGAGACCTGAGCAGAATGATTTTTACGAATCACGTACGGGCCAATTATTCAAGGCCCCTGGCTCATGGATGTCTGGTGTTTTTGTCAGGTCAAACACTGCAAAAAAATACTTTGCATCAGCAAGTATCTATTACAGGCCCGTTAATAAATATGATGGATCCTTTACGGAAATCAACCTGTCGAACAATTATCGTTTCAATGACAGACTGAATGTTGGATTAAGCAGTTATCTGTTGTCTGGTCATAATAATGCAGGATTTGCTTATATAGACACGGTTACGAGTGCTGTTGTATTTGGATTAAGGAATCAGAGTACAGTTGAAAATATTCTTTCAGTCAAATACAATTTCAATATCAAAATGGGAATCACTTTCCGGGCCAGGCATTACTGGAGCAGGGTGCATTACACCAGTTTCTACAATCTTAATGAAAAAGGTTTGCTGGATCCAATTTCCTCAGCACAGATCAATCCCGATGACAATGTGAATTTTTTCAACATCGACATGATCTATACATGGCAGTTTGCGCCGGGCAGCTTTATTAACATCGCCTGGAAAGATGCCGCGGAGACATTTGACCAGCAGGTTAATGAACATTATTATTACAACTTCAACAATACAATAAGATCACCCCAGGAACAAAGCTTGTCTGTAAAGGTGATATACTATCTCGATTACCTGTCTTTGAAAAAGAAACGGTAAGCAGACGACAGTCCACAGACCTCAGTCGTCAGTCCACAGTCGTCAGCACATTCATTCAACAATAGAATTCTTTATTTGAGATAAAGTGGATCTCTCAAATTATTCTTCCTTTTAATGTAAATGATGGTTTTCCGGTTAAGAGCGGGGCTCTGACGACTGAGGACCGAAAGCAGACGATTTTACCTGTAACCTCTTTTCTGCGGCTGTAGTCATATACTGAAACAATTAACCTAAAAGAATTTTTATGAAACGCTTATTTGTAACACTTGCAGTTGTGACGCTTTTTACTGTCAACAGCTTTGCCGCTGATGGAATTTCCCATAAAGTTCCGCAGTCATTTTATATAACCTTTAATGGCGCCAGCAAAATTTCTACAGACGTGGTGAATGGATTGACCCGTATCAGCTTTATTCTGGATGAACAGCAACATTATGCATACTATAATGCTTCAGGTGAGCTGGTTGTATTAACAAAACAGATTGGTTTTGATGACCTTCCCAGAGCTTTACGTCAGGATTATAAGAAAACTTACAATAACTATTTTATTTCTGATGTACTTGAAGTTTCAAATGATGATGTAGATGAATTCTATCTGGTGTTGAAGAACGGATCGGAAAAAGTTGTGCTGAAATCCGCTTCGGATAAGTGGAATGTTTTCAGGGAGAAATAAAGATTAACACGGAGGTACATGGACACAAGGAACACAGTGAATGACTGTGTTCTTTTTTTGTGGTTAATTTATTTTATCAGGAGTATAGTTATTCAGATCCGTGCTTTCATCTTTCTTTTTCCAGCCAAAATTATATCTCACGTTCAGACCGAAACGACGTGTATCGCTTTCACGAAGGCCGTAAGCTTTTACAGATCCCTGGTTAAGTATAAACTCATTATGGTTTGTTTGAAAAATATCGTTCATGCTCACCGTTACATTCAGCTTCTTTTTCAGGAACTGTTGATTAATGCTCATACGCAGTTCGCCAAACGTACTTAGTTCATAGAATTGTTGCTGGCCGTTGAATCTCACAAATCCATTTACAGATACCTGCGTAAGGCTGCCCAATTTTAACTGGTGATATGTGTACAGTGTCCAGCTGCCTTTTTTATACGACAATGGTTTGTTTTCATACATTCCCTCGTAAAAATTATGATTGTACTGGCCACCAACTACAAAAAAATATTTACCGCCAGGTGGAATGGCACCCATAAAACGAATGTAATGTTCCCTGTTGCTTCCAAGGTTATCATAAGTTCTTTTAGAAACCATACTATTGGTATCGGCCTGATAGATCACCTGTGTAAATATGTCCTTGGTATTATTGATTCCAAAAGCAATCAGCGGCCGCTCATCTACTGATACATTTGCTTCATAATTCTGTGTAAACTGGGGCCTCAGGAAAGGGTTTCCTGTTTCAAAAAGATAAGGATCAATAATTCGGGATGCAGGGTTCAGGTATTCATATGAAGGCCTGTTAATGGTTCGCCTGTAAACAAGGTATGCACGCAAATCATATCCAGCGATTTTCATAATAGTGCGGCTCAGGTATACATATGGAAATAAATCAGTCCTGTGAATACTGAATGAAGTATCCACAGGTGTTTTCTGATGGCCATCCATGTTGGTATTTTCAAGTCGTGTTCCTACTTTCAGAATAATTCCGGAAAACTTTTTAGAAGCCTGAACAAATGCTGCATTGATACTTTCCTTATACGAATACGCACCAGACCGCAGGGAGTCACTCGTTGAAATTCCACCGGCATGCCTGTAATAGTCTGTGGTGTTGTGAAATCCAACCAGGGTAGTTTTCAAACCTGTTTCAACAGTAATATCCTTTTTCATTTTTTTGAGCAGGTTTGTCTGGGCTGCAAAAAAATTCAGATTGTTTTCAAGTTTGCCGTTACCCGAAACAAAAGATTGTTGTGTTTCATTCGGGCTCAGGGTATATGAAAGGTCTGTTGTCCATTCTGAACCGACTGAATCCAGTTTATATTTAGCGTTGATTCCCTGGTTGAAATTAAAATTCTTGGCAGTTGTAAGCACATCTGAAACATTTACCCCAATTACCTGTGAACTTTCCATTTTAGTGATTAC
>JBJMLW010000042.1:0-2751 GCA_045805105.1 Flavisolibacter sp.
CATAAACGTCGTGCGTCAATGGCTTCTGAACATATACGTGTTTGCCAAGTTGCATTGCTGCAAGGGCAGGAGCAGCATGGTTGTGATCGGGAGTGGAAACAGATACGGCATCAAAATTTTTAGATTCCTTATCCAGTAATTCCCTCCAGTCTTTATAATATTTTGCTTTTGGAAAATTTTTCACTGTTGCTGCCGCACGCCTGTCATCTACATCACACAGGTAAGCAATATCCGCCTTACCTGATTTAAAAAAATTGGCGATATCACTTTCTCCCTTGCCACCAACACCAATACTTGCAATCAGCAACCTGTCGCTTGGTGCAATAAAACCTCTTCCCAAAACCGACCGCGGTACAATAAAAAATCCCGCCGCCGCCATCCCTGTATTTTTTATAAAATCTTTTCTATTCATAGTTGAGATTATTTTAATTTCTCACTTCTTCCTCATTCTCGTGGCTCGTAGCTCGCAGCTTAAATATTTCTCTTCTTCAACTCCTTCACCGCATAATCACACGCCCTCGCCGTCATTGCCATATAAGTAAGAGATGGATTAACGCATGAAGTCGAAACCATCATCGCGCCATCTGTAACAAACACATTTTTTGCATCCCATACCTGGTTCCATTCATTGAGGACAGATGTCTTAGGATCTCTTCCCATTCTTGCTGTTCCCATTTCATGAATACCGCCGCCGAGGTAATATTCATTGTCGTATGGATGAACATCTTTTAACCCTGCTGCAGTAAGCATTTCAACCGCATCATTGGCCATGTCCTTTCTCATTTTTAATTCATTGTCCTTGATCTCGCAGTCAAATGAAAGAACAGGCAGACCCCATTTGTCTTTTTTCGATTTATCAAGTGTGATCTTATTTTCGTGGTAGGGAAGTGTTTCTCCAAAGCCGGTAATACCCATCGTCCAGTCGCCGGGTTCACAAAGTGCATCTTTATAATCTCCGCCAATATTCATTTCAGCAATTTCTCTCGACCATCCCTGCCTGCTTGCCGCGCCCTGGTAACCAAAACCTCTTACATAATCTCTTTTATCGTTATTAAGGTTCCTGTACCGTACAACATAAATTCCTGTAGGTCTTTTCCCGTAATAATATTTATCATCATAACCTTCCACTCTTCCTGATGCGCCAACACGGAAGTGATGGTCCATCAGGTTATGTCCGAGTTCTCCACTGCTGCTGCCCAATCCATCAGGCCATACATCAGTTGCAGAATTCATCAGTATCCAGGTTGTGTTCAACGCAGAAGCATTGAGAAAAATGATGTTCGCAAAATAGTCATGTGTCTGGTTGGTTTCTGCATCCAGAATTCTTACACCTTTTGCTTTTTTTGCATCCTTATCATAGATCACTTCTTTTACAATTGAAAACGGACGAAGTGTAAGGTTTCCTGTTTTCATGGCTGCCGGAAGTGTGGCCGACTGTGTACTGAAATAGGCACCGAACGGACAACCGAACCAGCATTTATTCCGATACTGGCAGTTGGTTCTGTCGTGGTGGGGAACTGTAATGTTTGCAGTACGCCCCATGATCATATGCCGACCAAATTGTTTTTTAATCCTGTCTGCAACGTCTCTTTCCACGCAGTTGAATGCCATTGCCGGCATGAACTGTCCGTCGGGTAATTCTTTCAGTCCATCCCTGTTACCACTGATGCCTGCAAATCTTTCTGCATAATCATACCAAGGTGCAACATCTTTATAACGAATAGGCCAATCAATCGCAATGCCTTCCTTCCCGTTGGCTTCAAAATCCATTTCATTCCAGCGGTAACTCTGGCGTCCCCACATTAGCGATCTTCCACCAACATGATAACCCCTGAACCAATCAAACCTTTTTACTTCCGTGTAAGGACATTCCTTATCCTTTACCCAGAAATCAAGGTTGATTTCATTCAATGGATAATCGCGTTTCAGAACAGGATAATCCTCTATCATCTGTTGTGTACGTCCACCGCGGTGCGGGTATTGCCATGGATCCTTGTTGGAGTTTACATAATCCTTTACGTGTTCAATGTTTCTTCCTCTTTCAAGAAGTAACACTTTCAATCCTTTTTCGGTCAGTTCTTTAGCGGCCCATCCGCCACTGATTCCCGAACCAACAACGATCGCATCGTAATTATCTGGCATAACGTAGTATTATTTATAGAATTATTCTCTTAAATCCTCGAGCTATGAGCTACGAGCTTCGAGACTGAATTAACTCGCAGCTCGCAGCTCGTAGCGCGTAGCCTTTCACACATCACACACCTTCACCGCCTTCTTCAATGCGGCTACTTTTGCTTCCTTATCTTTTCCTGTAGGAATAAATTCCTGTGCTACATAATCTGTAAATCCTGTTGCCAGGATGGCTTTTATGATAGCAGGATAAAATAATTCCTGCGTTTCATCAATTTCATTTCTTCCCGGCACTCCGGCTGTATGATAATGACCAAAATACTGGTGATGGTCACGTATCGTACGTATGACATCACCTTCATTGATCTGCATGTGATAAATGTCGTACAACAGTTTGAAATTTTCCGATCCCAGGCGTTTGCACAATTCAATTCCCCATGCCGATTTATCGCACATATAATCAGGATGATTTATTTTACTGTTGAACAGTTCCATTTGAACGATCACCCCTTTTTTTTCTGCAAGCGACATGATTTGTTTCAATCCTTCCACGCAGTTATTCAAACCGGTTTCATCATCCATGCCTTTGCGGTTGCCACTGAAGCAGATCAGGTTTTTATA
>JBJMLW010000043.1:0-9761 GCA_045805105.1 Flavisolibacter sp.
AACGTGGAAGAAATCATGACACACGACCTTCCTCATGTGGCTGCACATCATACTATAGACTATTGTATGGAGTTGATGACAGATCGGAACATCCGTTATCTTCCTGTATTCGCCGGTACAGAACTGAAGGGTATCATTTCCATGAGTGATGTGGTGAAGCAGACCATCCTGATGCAACAGGAAACTATCGAACACCTGCAGAACTATATTTCCTTATAAAGTTTCAGGCAAAGGCGCAAGTAGCTCTGGATGCGAAGGAGTTTTCAATTGCCTGTATCAATAAATTTGAAGCATTAAAATTATTGCTTACTAAGCAACAGCATCAATATTCAATTTCCTACAATACTCTGAGCTTAACATTCCTGAACCACGCTTCACTTCCATGATCCTGGAGGGCAATAAACCCTTTGCGTGCCATTCCATATCCTGCCGCGTCTTTCCATTTCCCTTCCATTTTTTTTCTTTTCCATTCGTCTGTCCACAATTCATATTCTACAATTTTTCTGTCGTTAAGCCAGTGTTCAACCCTTGCGCCATTTACGATAATGCGCGTGTGATTCCATTCACCAGCGGGATGTGGTGATGCTGTTGGTGCGGCATCCATTGCATAATTAGCGCCTGTCTTTTGCCAGTTCTGCAACTTCTCCGGAAAATTTACATCATCAATCAGCTGGTACTCCGGTCCACTGAGGTATGCAGCAGGAAATTCTTCAGTTACCCGATACATGATACCACTATTCCCTTTAGGAGATATTTTCCAGTCGATCGACAATTCAAAATTTTCATACTGTTGTGTGGTGATGAGGTCTGCACGTAAATCCGATTTATTTGTTGTGCTTCCTTCGCAGTACAGGCTACCATCTTTCACGGACCATGAACCTGATGGTTTGTTTTGATAGGTTCTCCAGCCATTCAACGATTTACCATCAAAAAGAAGCTGCCATCCCTGGTCTGTTTCTGATTTGGATAACATATTATTGTTTGAATTGTCATTTGCATTTTTTGAATTACTGCAGGACATGAAAAGAATAGCAACAGAAATAAAAACTGTTTTCATCATTTTACCATTTTTAAATTTTGCGGATCCCATTGAATGATGCGGTTTCCAAAATAACTATCGTTGCAAAGGAGTGCAGGTGCTGCAGCACGGTAAGCGAACACAGGATCTTCTACAACTTTTCCGTGGTTTCGTATTGCTGTTGCCCAGTTATAAAAATGATCAAAGTGCGCACCCTTATATCCTTCTTCGGCTGTGTATTCGAGTTTTTCCGGGTCTGTCATTGATTTTCGTTCATACACATATTCTTTTCCTGCCGCAGTATTTTTGGTTTTCAATAGGGGATCATTGGCATCAGCTGAAGATTTATTACGAAAGAGTGTCACTTTATCCCATTCCACTGTCATCGATCCTTCGCTACCTACCATACGCAGGTAATTGGTTCCACCTGTACCATCAACAAAGTTTACACGAAGAGAAAGATTAAATGCGGGATGAACGCTCGTTTCGGGATAATCGAACATGCCAAGCATGATGTCAGGCACTTCGCGGCCATCCTTCCAGTATCTTAATCCACCCGTTGCCATTACTTTATTTGGACCAAGAGAACCGGTAACCATATGCAGACTTGAAAATAAGTGAACAAACAGATCACCGGAAACACCTGTACCATAATCCCGATAGTTACGCCACCGGAAAAAGCGGGTTGCATCAAAAGGACGCTTCTGCGTGTTCGCAACAAACGTATCCCAGTCAACTGTTTTGGGTGATGCATCTGCCGGTATGGGATATTGCCATGCGCCTGTTGGTGACATACGAGCCCAGAACCCTTCAGCATAATTTAACTGGCCAATTGCTCCGTCTTTCAATAATGCTTTCGCTTTTTCATTGCCGAGTGAACTCAGCCCCTGGCTTCCGACCTGCATTACAACATTATTTTTATCACGTGCAGAAATAACAGCCGGACCTTCGGAAATGTCGTGCACCATAGGCTTTTCGCAATAAACATGTTTGCCTTTATTCATTGCAGCCACTGAAATATCCTTGTGCCAGTGGTCAGGCGTTGCAATGATAACAGCATCTATATCTTTTCTGTCAAGGATCTCCCTGTAATCTTTCGTTGTGAAAATATCATTGCCCCATCTTTTTTTTGCTTCTTCCAGCCTTCCATCATATAAATCGCAGACGGCAACCAATTTAAAACCGGGAACAGTTACTGCAGTATTGCCGTCGGCAACTCCCATTCCCCCTGAGCCAATTATCGCTAGTTGAATCTGGTCATTAGGACCGTAGTGATGAATGCTGCGCAGGATTTCTTTTTTATATTTTACTCTGTCATCACCTGTAAGGATGGCTGGAAAAAACGCAGAAGCGGCAACACTTTTGGTTACTTCTGCAATGAAAGAACGCCGGTTTTTTTTGTTAACCATGAATTCGAGTTAGTTGATAATGTTAATTGGTTGATTACATACCTGGATAATAAGTTACATTTTTTCAGTTAAGCGAGCTACGTGTAATATTAGCATGTCTTCTATCCATAATCTTTTATTACCCGCCCATGATTAGGAAATGAAGCGGTAATTCAATCAAGATCACACCCGGACATAAACACGATTTTTATCAAGAACCCATGCAATGAACCAGCAGAACATCATATAACAAAGCGCAAACAACAAAGAACCAACAGGCCCGGGGGCCAGCGGCTGAAAGACTGCGGAATTAATTGCATCAAAAAGACTATCATTTCCAACAGGAATCATAAACAGGATCGTGACCATTAATTCTGATAAGAGGTAAATGAATAATGGGTTTTTTCCAGGAATCTCAAAAAAACGAACCCACCCTTCGCGACTCCTTCTTTTAATTTCAATCATGTACAACAGTGAACATATAATGCAAAGGTCAATTCCTGACGTGAGCAGCACAAACGAACTTGTCCAAAGCTTTTTATTAATTGGAAATGCCATATTCCAGCACAGTGCAATAAATACAAGAAGCAACCCGATGAGAAGGAGGTGCGAGATGGTAGATTCATTTTTGCCATTACGTTGAATATATTTACCTGCTCTATACCCAATGATAACATTTACAATTGCAGGCAGGGTGCTCAACCATCCTTCCGGGTCAAATGGAATGCCCTCTCCATGATACAGATGATCATTTCCCATTAAAAATTTATCGAGGTATAAACCTGCATTACCGAGGATGCTATATGGTTGACTACTGTCGCCAAATAACAACAGCAGAATCCAGTAACCTACAAGAAGTAAAATACTAATGATGGTAACCGCTTTGCTGGAAAGGAAATGAATAAGAAGACTCGCAAAAAAATAACAGAGGGCAATTCTTTGTAACACCCCCATGATGCGTGTGTGACTGATTGGTGCCCCAACTATATGATGTGCGTGGTCGAGCCGAAAAAAAGGAAACCAGTACATGAGGTAACCAAGTAAAAAAATAAGAAGAGTGCGTCTTATAACTTTTGAAAGGAAAGGCCGGTTACCCTGCAGCCTGTACCGGTCAATGGAAAAACTCATTGCATTACCAACCGCAAATAAAAAAGAAGGAAACACAAGATCTGTTGGAGTAAATCCATGCCAACCTGCATGTTCTAGGGGAGCAAATGCCTGTGCACCACTGCCAGGAGTATTTACAATGATCATGAAGCAGATTGTCATCCCTCTGAATACATCAAGGGAAGGAAAGCGTTCGGGTTTAGGTTGCATAGTATCAGTTAATCGAACTTTTATCCCGATTGCGGATCTGGGTTTTGATTACTGAGTTTCCATCTGCAGTAAAGAAAACATAACCTGTAGCGGGAATATTATTTTTCAGACTGTCTTTAAATATAAAATCAATCCGGTAACGGATCAAACGTGCAGGTAATTCGGGCGCCGGAATGGTATCTTCAGCAAAACCGGTGATATCAAATCCGCTTGATCTTTCGGGTAAATAGCTGCGTATTTCATCTTTCGCCTTGATCTGCCTGATATCCTTCTCAACAAGTTTAGAAGCGCATGAAGAAAGGAAGACTAATAGAAATAAAATCTTTATTGTGTGTGAAAGCAATCGCATATTGAATCTTAAGTTACTAATTTCTATGATAAAAAAAATTAAACAACGGGCACACAAGGGCACAGAGATCCACTGTGTTACCCTGTTCCACTATGATTCCCTAGTTCTCCCTTAAAAGACTTTTTCGATTTCTTCAAATTTCACCTTAGCTTCTTTTCCGCTATGCCGGATGCGGATAAACAGTTCTCCGAATTGTATTTCGTAGTTTGTATGAACGCCCTCGTCCCGATGTGGATTCCAACCGAGTTTCTTGATGTACATTCTTAGTTTATCCTTAATTCTCGTTGCGTCGTGCTTATCCCATTCCGGCCTGAATACGGCGGCATAATTTCTATAATTTCTCAAACCACTGGCAGCAATTTCAAGCTTGCCCCTGTGAGCAGGCTCATCCCAGTTATACAGAAAACGATATTTATCAAATGAGATCGTACCAAAGTGGTCCTGGGCAGTCGTAAGGTTATCGTAATGGCTGAAAAGAAAATATCCCTTTACATCTTTATCAAGCAGATTTCTTCCGCGAGGAAATGATTGTCTCACGAAGTAATGTTTTCCATTTCTGATGAAAGCGTGTAATAGTTCTGTTGATAATGGTGCAAACGGGTTGAACATTAGCTTGCTTTTACTTTCATTCTGTGTTCCGTTCTTGTTGTATAGCTTTTTGATAAATGATCCTGCCGGAGTTTCCAACGATTTCCATAATCATGAACGCCAAGTCGTACCACATCTTTTCCGAATTGCCTGTTTACCTCATCAAGCGATTTCATTAACCGCTCCTGCTGCGCAGGTTTAACCGGTTCAAACAATGCAAGCTGAATTTCTTTCGATGGCACAAGGTCCATAACCACCACACCAGCCTTTTGGTAAAAAAATCCACCCCTGAAGATCATGTCCAGTCCGCGCATCGAATGGCGAATTAATTCTGTCGTACAATTAGAAGCTACCGGAAGCCGGATATTCACCGATTGAAAATACTGGTTGTCCATTGGCCTGTGTGGATTGGTCTGGATAAACACCTGCAGCATGCGCGCACTCGTTTTTTCTTTCCGCAATTTTTCTCCGCATGATGCGGTAAATTTTGCAACCGCTTCCCTGATTTGTTTTTTATCTGTAATCAGTTCACCAAAAGATCGTGAAGTACAGATGTTTTTTCGAACAGGGGAAGATTCCTGGAATGGAAGACATTTAATTCCACGCAATTCATATAAAGTTCTTTGAATCACAACTGTCATATTTTTCCGTATCCATTCTTCAGGTGCACCGGTGAAATCTGCCGCACTTTGAAATCCGTTTCTTTTTAACAGGTCGCTGTACTGTTTACCGATACCCCACACTTCTTCAACAGGCGTGCATGACAAGAGGCTGGAAATTTTTTTTGCATCATCGGCGCAGTACACTCCTGCATCAGCCCTTGTTTTCTTTGCATACCTGTTTGCCAGTTTCGCAAGTGTTTTAGTGGGAGCAATTCCAACAGTAACCGGAATCCCGGTGCAACGGCCAACAGCTTCTCTTATACTGGTGGCAAGTTTTTCTGCGTCAACAAATTTCAATGCAGACAGGTCTGCAAAAATTTCGTCGATTGAATACACCTCGGTGGTTGCTACAAATTCACGGATCACCCGCATCACACGATTGCTCATATCTCCATAAAGAGCATAGTTGGATGAAAACACTTTGACATCGTGTTTTTTTATCAGCTCGCTGATCATGAACGCTGGTTGCGCCATTTGTATGCCTAACAACTTGGCTTCTTCACTTCTTGCAATGGCACAGCCATCGTTGTTGGAAAGAACAATTACGGGTTTACCTTTTAGCGAGGGATCAAATACTCTCTCACAGGAAACATAAAAATTATTGCAGTCAATAAGAGCAATCATAACCTCGGATTCAGAACATCAATAATTACATGGGTAACGGTACCCCACACACTAAAGTCCATGTGTTCAGAAATTCTGATGGAATCATATTTTTCATTGGCAGGTAAAAGAAAAATTCCATCCTTGCTTCTGACCAGGTGTTTGATATAGTTTTCACCATCAAGCGTCGCAATTACGATACTGTTATTCCGTGGTTTGATGGAACGGTCCACTACCACAATTGAATTGGGGGGAATAAAAGCATCCACCATTGAATCTCCTACTACTTCAGCAGTAATAATCGAAGCAGGCCTGGGTTTCAGCAGAAGGTTAAAATCAATTTCATTTTCAACATAATCACTGGCAGGCGATGGGAAGCCTGCCCGCACCCGCGGCAAAATCCGGATCTGGTTCTTCTTCATTTTACTAAAATATTTAGTAAAATTGGGATTTTTAATTCATTTTCAAAATGAAAAATATCCACAGGCTAGACGGGGGGAATTGGGAATTACGGATCAAAGCCTTCATGGGATGAAGAAGTGTTTTGGTTACAAGAGCAAAAGAAAAATATTTCACTTCATGAATCTCCTAATTCCTGATCCCTAATTCAGGTTCCCTTTCTTCACAACAGCATCAATCATTTGCATAACAATAACTCCATCTTCTCCCGGGCATGGATTGGGGCCATAACCGGTAAAATATTCAACCACCTTTTCAATCATCGGTTGCTGCACATGAGGAAGGTGGGGGAATTCGAAAATTTCAGCCTTGTTATTAACCGTTACCTGCACCTGCTGATCATTAAATATGCTGAATGAAATTTTCCCTTCAGATCCTTCAATCGTGCATATGTCTGACTTTTCCTTGCTTTCAAAAGCCCAGCTCCCATTAAACGAAATATTATTTTCAAATATGATTTCGGCAGTTGCTGTATCATCTGCTTCATAGTTTCCATGGAGATTAAAAGATTTACCTGAAGCATGAAGAGGCTTGCCGAAAAAATATAACATCAGGTCTAGCTGGTGTGGCGCCAGGTCGTGGAAAAGTCCGCCTCCCGAAATTGCCGGGTCGAAACGCCAGGGTTGTTCTGTTCTTGCTATCATTGAAGGATTCGGAGGCTGGGAAAAAATGAGGGTCACCTTTTTGATTTTCCCAAATTTCTTTTGAATTATAAAATTTCTGATGAACAAAAATTTTTCCTGCTGCCTTCGATAATGTGCAATTGATAACCTAACGTTTTTTTCATTTGCTGCAGTTGTAATTTTTTTTGCAGATGCTGCATTCATGGCCATCGGCTTTTCAAGATAAAAAGGTTTCCCTGCTGCAACGGCGGCAATTGCATATTCTTCATGGTATACCGGAGGCGTAGCTATATATATGGCATTCACTTCCGGATCGTTGATAAGTTGGCTTGCGTCATGATACCATTTGGGTACCTGGTGACGGGCTGCATAATCTTTTGCTTTTTCCGCCTGTCGCCGCATAACGGCAACAAGCTTTGAGTTTGGAACTTTTTTGAAAGCCGGTCCGCTTTTAATTTCAGTTACATCCCCACACCCGATAATTCCCCATTGTATCATGCGTTAAAGCTATGCTGATATGTTTATATGCAATGGTACGTTAAGTTATTACGTTAAGCTATCAGTCATTTTCCTATGGTTAGAGGGTGGCTTGAATTATTTATTTTTGTTGCATGTGTTATGATATTTCTTTTTCAACTACGATTGAAGAAATTACTGATTACCTGCCGGATATGATTGTTGATCCGCAGATCAGTATTAATTACGACATGAATCTGCATGTAATTGCGCAGGCATTTCAGAAATATCCGGTTATTATTTTTGAAGATGCTTCATATAAGCTGAAGTTATTTGAATGGGGAGTAATTCCTGAGTACATGAATACCCCGGAAAAAATAAAAAAGGGACGCAATAGCATGTGCAATGCCCGAAGTGAAAAGATTATTGAAGACAGGAAAAGTTACTGGCACCGTATCCGGAAAAAGCGATGTCTTATTCCGGTTACTGGCATATTCGAACATCGCGAGATAAAAACATGGAAAAACAAAGTGCCTTATCATGTTCATCTGAAAGACAGAAAAGTTTTTTGTATTGCAGGTTTGTACCATTATCCCAACAGGGCTGATGTAGAAACCGGCGAAGTAACAGGAACATTTACACTCATTACACGGGCTGCGAATTCCGTGATGACGCAAATACATAATGGCGGTGATAATGCTTTCAGGATGCCCATGTTTCTACCAAGGGAAATGGAACAGAAATGGCTTCTACCGGATCTTACCGACAATGAAATCCAGGATATCCTCAATTTCGAAATGCCATCTGAATGCCTGGAATACTCACCGGTTTTTACCATCCGGACAAACAAGGAAAGACCCGATGGCCGCGGGAAACTGGATTCTTTTGATTGGGCCAATCTTCCACCACTCGGGCAGGACAATCCGGAAATGAGTTTGTTTTAAACTTCAACATTGCAAAACAATTTCAGATTTAGAAAACAGCTGGTAACAGTTAATTTGCAAAGTGCAATAGAAAATTGTTACTAGAACCAGGTTGTTTTTCATTGATAATAAATGTTTCAAGTTTAATTTTTTCGGATAAAATATCTCTACAATTATAAATTCGGAACAGATTATTCAACACCTTTATTTCATTTCGCAGCAGCATTTGTATAGAGCCGTAAGGGTGAAATAATAAATGTTAATAAGGATGTTTATAACTGGTGGTAAGTTTAAATACGGCCGTGGCTGTTAGGAATATTTCTTGCATTTGCCGGTTTAAATTCCATACCATGCAAGACATTCCTCTAACGATTGATCACAAGGGCAGACATTTAACGGGTATCGCTGTTCCCCTCGGCCGGATGGCAATGGATCAGCCAACTTCATTCGATATCATTATAGACAAGGCATTCCTGGGAACTTTAAGGTGGCATGCTGATCAATGGAAAATGGATACCTACCAGGACCCACAACTCGTTGAAAAGATCGGTAAGTATATATTAGCCTGGTATGTAAGGCCGATTGATACTCCCCAGGAATCTGATGTGAGTCTTTAATTGATGGGTAAACAATTCGAGGGCCAGCAGTCCGAGTTGTAAACGGTTCTCACCTGAGGCTGCTCGCTTCACCTTCAAAAAATCGCCATTCGTCTTTTGTTCTCTGGTGGTGAACAAAATGAATTGCAAAAATGCTCGTTATACTAGGGAAGCAGGTAGTTTTACAGTAAACAAAATCCAATTCCCCAAGTCTCATAAAAAAAACCACCATGGACACATTAATTGTTAGCTGGGAAATGAGCATAGAGTCAGAGCCTGGCCCGATATCGGAAGAAATTGCTACAGGACCGATGGAACCATATCACATCGACATCAGTACATTCAACTGGAATTAATAGAAAATTTTTGAACGATTGTGAAGCGGAAGGCACAATATAATGTGCAGCATGTAAAGTATGCACTCCTCACATCGGTAATTAATCTATGTTCAGAATAACATCGCCTCCAACCGGGTGACCGACACATGTTAATGTTAATCCTTTTTCCAGTTCCTTTTCTGTAAGGACTTCATTGTAGGATAACCATACTTTTCCATGCACGCAACGCGCAGCACAATTGCCACAGCGTCCAGTTTCACAACTATAGGGAAGCGTAATGCCAGCTTTTTTTGCACTTTGTAATATGGTATCAGGGTAAACCACAGGAAAGTGATAAGAAGCACTTCCATAATTGATAATAACAAGGTGTTTTTATTTGTCATTAGGAAGAATCAACTGAGTTTTTTTTTTTTCTTTATATATTTTTTTAGGTATTTTTTG
>JBJMLW010000044.1:0-4184 GCA_045805105.1 Flavisolibacter sp.
TAAAAGAATTCTACTCTAATCATAAAAAATCATAACCATCATAAAATCATAACCATCATAAAAATCTACGTTCCCTCTCTCTAATTCTCTTAATCCAAAAAATCTCCCCAAATCCTGGTTCAGACGTCTCTCCTTCTCATCAAACCCGATCCCAGTAACCCAATCACCAGACCGATCACAATTCCCAACGACACTTTTTTTATAAAAATTCCAATCACCAGGCCAAGGATGATCACAAATGCAAAGGAGATCATGCCCCGATGCGAGTCCGGTTTTCTCTCAGGCATCAGAATTCTTTTTTGCGATTGAGTGCAATGATATTGGCAAGAAGGCGATAAGCGCCGGATACGCCTGCCGGCAATTCCCTGAAGAATACAAGGCCGGTGTAGGTAAAATAACCTTTCCCATACTTCGCTATCAAAAGACTTCCGTCATCAGGTTGTTCACCAGGATCATTCATTCTGAAAATGGTTTCATAATGACTATCATATTTATCTGCATGATAAATGCTTCGCTCCTGTATCCACCCCTGGAAATCAGCCTGCGTAATTTTATTCGGGAAATTCATTACGGGATGATCGGGATTGAGAAAAGTTACGGTTGCAGTTTCATCTGTGATCCTTTTCCCAGAAAGAACAAACGGATAAGGTCCCATTTTAGCACGTACATTATTTGCCTGGCTGTATTGTACAATGTAATTACCGCCGTTCTCCACGTATTTCATCAGCTTGTCGTAATACCGAGCCATCCATTCATTGGTATTAAATGTTCTGACGCCTGTGATAATGGCATCGTATTGCTGCAGGTTGTTACGCGATAATTCTTTTTCAGTAAGAAGTGTAACATCATATCCCATCTGCTCCAAAGCCTCCGGCACTTTGTCTCCTGCACCAATAATGTACCCGATCTTTTTGTTGTATGTCTTTACATCAAAATCACGAATGGTTGTAATAGCAGGTTTGAAATAGGTAATAGCAGGAATATGATTGTAATTGATAGATCTCAAAATATATCCGGGAGACCTGTACAATGGCGTGAGGTTAATACGATAAGTTTTTGGCTGTAATGTTTTTAAAGAAATTATATCATTGTATACCTGTCGCTTCGCCAATGTAAACGGACCAACAAGATAAGGAACAGTATCAGCCCTGTTATCGAAAACCTGTGAAACTGCCGCAGGTGATGGTACATTGATGTTACGGTTGGCTGTGATGTTCAGGTTGATCTGGTCATTCTCATTTGAATTCTTCAGGTAAAAAGAAGAGATCTCATTGAATGTCGCCATCGGCACAACTACAACAGGCCAGTAGATTTCTCCTCTGACCTGGTCTGTGAATTTGTAACGCAAAGGCCTGCTCAAAGTAATCTTTACGCCTGCAATTTCCAGATCAAAGCTTACATCGTATGCGTTTTGAACATCTGCCTGCCCGATCAGCTCCTGCTTTGCAACATTAAAATAACCTTCTGCCATTTTATTCTGAAGCCAGTAAGGTTGTGTGATTTCCTTATCCTCAGGAACAGCAAGCGTTTTTACAAACAACAGGTTCCTGTTTTTTTCCAGTGTTGCCGAAAGAACAGTATCATACCTGTCAACCTTTACCCTGTTCACTTTCACTCCTGTTCCGAGCCGGTCGTTCAAAACAAAATTTACACGGATGGAATCACCCTGTACAGCATATTGCTCGGTTGTATAAGCTTCTATCCATAATCCGCCTGCGGATTCAACCAGGCCAAGAACTTCTTTCATTTTCTGTTCTGTCCAGTAAGACCGTGGCATCGCATTCAACAACTGGTACAGCTGCAACAGTTGCGGAACAGATTTTTGCGGCTGCATGAAATCAAATGTTGAAATGATCTGGTTTACTACCGGAATAATTTTCTCCCCACCCTTAACCTTGTTCCATGAAACATCAACATCATCGAAAACATCTGAAGCTGCTTCACTTCCACCAGTCAATTTAAATGATTCAATGGCTTCACCGCGTGTAAGTGTTGCACCAAAACCCTGGCTTTTATGCTGGCTTCTGCTAAGTGCAGCAATCTCTCCGTAACTTTTTCCGAGAACAGGATTGTATCCTCCAACGTCAAGCTTCAATCCATCAGTCGGTGGTGGAGCATTCCCAAAATTGAAACTGTTGAAGAAAATTCTTTTCGCCTGCCATGGTTGAACAAAAGCCAGTTGTTCAGGAAATCGTGAAGGATCTGCAGCCGCAGTAAATGCTTCGTTTGCAAGTATAGCAGATGCTGTATGATGCCCGTGTCCACCTTCTCCCGTTGTTGGAAATCTTGTGATGATCACATCAGGTCTGAATTTCCGGATTACCCAAACTACATCGGATAAAATTTTTTCACGGTCCCACTTCGTAAATGTTTCTGCAGGTGTTTTGGAATATCCGAAATCATATGCGCGGCTGAAAAACTGTTCTGCGCCATCGATCCTTCGTGCAGAAAGTAATTCCTGTGTCCTGATCAGCCCGAGCTCAACACCCTGCTCTTCTCCTATTAGGTTTTGTCCGCCATCACCGCGGGTCAGGGAAAGATATCCTGTCCTGTATAACCTGTCCTTTGAAAAATATGTCATCAACCGCGTGTTCTCATCATCCGGGTGTGCTGCGATATACAAAACACTTCCCAGCACATTGAGTTTTTTCAAACCAAGATAAATTTCTCCGGATGTTGGATACGACTGAGACCTGCCACATAGATATGCAACAAGGAATAAAAAAATAAAAAAAGGTCTTTTCATGTCACGATTTAAACAGAAAGAATTCAAATAAACCACAAAGGGGTGAAAAAAATCCACCCCTGGTAACATTTACAAAAATATTATTGTCCTACCAGAAAAACAGCATTTGCAAACATCAGCTTTCCATTTTCCCAGAAACTTCTGAAAAGAATATCATCAGCAAGATAGGTGATGTCACCCCTTCCTAATTCCTGTACCCCAAACAAAAGACCGTCCTGCAACCGGTTCTGAAGCTTCGAACCAACAAAACCTGAAACCTGTTTATTTTTTTTCAAAACACCAACGTTCCAACCACCTTCCTTGATAAACTCATATACGCGATCATCTGTTTTCAGTGTATAAAAATAATTCGGATAGCCAAATGCAAGCGGATGTGTATTATCGAGGTCCACCTTGAAAATAGATCCTGGGAGAGAGCTGGAAATATATTCCCTTTCCCTTCCTTCAAATTTTTTCAACGATTCATAAATATCTTTCGGACTTGTTGTATCTTCTTTTTTCGACCTGATTGTCCAGTCGAACCGCGACAACTGTGCTACTGCACCTTCGAGTGCAACAAGATTTCCACCTCCGCTGATCCAGCTTTTCAGCCTGTCTGTACTTTCCTTATCATTTAGAAATTTGTAATTACCATCGGGCATAATGATGACATCATAATCATTCCAGCTGATGTCAGAAACGTCCGTAGCGTTGATCAGCGTTACAGGATAGTTGATCTCCTGTTCAAAATAAAACCAGATTTCTCCTGCAGCTCCGGGACTGACACCTTCCCCGGTAAGGAGTGCTATTTTTCGCGGCTTGATGGAGTGAACTTTTGAACTTCCGAAATCAAATCCCTTATCAACAAAACCCGAATAAACAGGCTTCACTCCTACCCTGTATTCATTTGCATATTTAAGCACTGTATCCCGCAACCCCGGATAATATTGATTACTGGTACGAAGTACCAGAACAGCACCGCGATCAAATGATTGTCCGCTTACTTCAAATGCACGTTCGTTATAACGCAGCCTGATTCCTTTCTGCATCAATTGGGTTACAAGTTTTACCGTATTGATACTGCTCCATGGAATTACATAACCGTAAGCATCCGCAGCTTTCGCGTCTTCCATTTTATTGCCCGAAGCAGAAGCGATACGCGACGGGAAATATGGAAGGTCTGGATTTACATTCATAACATCCTTCGTTGCAAAAGTCCGTACACCATATGCATACGGCAACGACCAGGCAGTAATATCATAAGCCATGGTATCAACCAGTACCGGACTAGGTTCGAATAAAACTTTAACCAGTGCGCTTTTAGGCTGAAGAGAAGATACAATGATATCTTCCTTTGCAATGGGAAATGATTCATCCTTCCCGGTAGCATAACTGAATCCCTTTGAATTTGCAGCTTTTGAAGTTCCGTAAACGATTCTATTCTTATCGAGCAAGTCCA
>JBJMLW010000045.1:0-5885 GCA_045805105.1 Flavisolibacter sp.
TGATCTCGACACTGTAATGCCTGGTTATTTTATCAGTGATGTGGGTGATATGCTACGCACCTACCTGTCGCCTGTCAACGAAGAAGAAAAGGATCTTTCAAAAATTGAGATCAGGGAAGACTATTTTAATGCGATCCTACAGGGATATCTCTCGAAAATGGCTGGCGAATTAAGTGCTGATGAAATCCGGCATTTTGTGTATTCGGGATTATTTATGATCTATATGCAGGCCTTGCGTTTCCTTACAGATCATTTAAACAACGATATTTATTATGGAGCTTCATATGAAGGCCACAATTATTCGAGAGCAATGAACCAGGTCACCGTTTTAAAAAAATTACAGGAAAAGGAAAGGAAGCTGAATGAGATAGTTTACAGGACAATTGATAAAAAGTAAAAGTTCAAAGTTCAAAACTGTTTCCGGGAACTCGTTTTGAACTTTGAACTTCAGACTTACTAATTATTTTTTCTTTCTCTTGTCAAAAAGATCGTAACGGAGGTATAATTGCATCGACTGATTTTTGTCTTTAACCGGCAGCACATTATTGCCTGCTTTGGTATTGATGTAATTATTCAAACCGGTATTAAATCTCATACCGATGTTTACCCGCTTCCATTTGTAGTTTACGTCTAGCAGGAATCGGAAGTCAGAGCTTCTTAAGCTTTGTGCCGCTGTATCAATTTGCGTCAGGGGAGCAGCTGGCGTTGTTGTCGTTCCGCCGGTGCTTCCACCAGTACCTCCGCCGGTGCTTCCGCCGCTGTTACCACCACCGTTCCCGTTTCCGCCACCATTACCACCGTTACCATTACCACCGCCATTTCCGTTACCACCGTTACCATTACCACCGCCATTTCCATTACCACCGTTACCATTACCACCGCCATTTCCACTACCACCATTACCGCCACCATTTCCATTGCCGCCGGCATTTCCATTATTTGATTTTTCCTTCTTGACTTCGGCGTTAGACTTAACTTTTACTGTTTTTTCTGAAGCCGTCTTCGTCCAACCATTTGCACCATTTTCCCATATTGCAGTTTCGTCTTCGAAGATGCTTCTCTTCAAATAAGAATATTGAATTCCAGAACCAATGGTGAGGTTTGGTAATACTCTGTAATGAACTGACACCGGAAGATTCATGTAATACAGCTTATTCAGCCACACTGCATTTTCTTCTTTTTTGTCAGGATTAATATCTGTATAGGCTGCAGCCAGTTTATGGTTCGCTATGTATTGAGGAGCACTAAATTGAAATGAAGACTCCAGGTACCATTTTTCGTTTACATGGTATTGCACATAAACTGAAGGCAGAAAATCAATAAGTGTATTCTTTTTTCCATTGATGTTAACGGTGCTCATTTCCTGGTTACTCACCGGCAGATTGTAGTTTACGGCTGCGCCGATCACCCAGCCTTTGACCTTCGCTGAGCGTTTGGAAGCTATTGTTGCCGACGAATCTACTTTGCCATCCAGGCTAAATAAGTTCAGAGGTGCAGCATTGGCTTTGATAGCCTGGTGGGCAGGTAACTCAAGTAATGTTTTGTTTCTAACAGTGAACGGTTGAAGCACACTCGAATGGCGCCTGTGATCGTTAACACTTGAAATAACTATATCATCAGCGACTTCCTTAGTTGCCTCGTTGTTACTAATAGTTGAATTACTTCTACTGTTGCGCGAATTCGCTTGTAGCTGGCTGGTTCCTGTTCTTGCAAAATTGTTATTGAACGGATTGTTTGTGTAGTTAAAACTATTATTTAACTCGTTCTGGTTTGATACTAAAGACTGATTATTATCCGCGGTTGAAGATGTAACAACCTGTTTTGCAGAACTAACAATATGGCTGGTCTGTAAATTCTCACCCTGGTCAAAGTTCTTGCGGCCTTGGTTTTGTGATAGCGTGTTTTTTTCGTCTTCCTGTGACGATGAAGAAACAAGATCTTCAGATATTACCTGAGTTTGATGACTATTATCCTTCGTGGATTCCTGTTGACCAGGCACGGTTCCTTGTGGCTCCGTCATGATTCCATTTAAATATCCATAGGTGATAATAGTTGCCATACAAACACCAATGAGCAGCAACACAACACCGCTGGTCCATCCGAACCAAAGTGCAAACCTTCTCTTCGGCATCTCCTTATCCAGCAAAGATTTCATCTCAGGCCATGTGGTATCCATGTCCGGAAATGAAAGTTCCCTGAACTTGTCATTAATGTTGTTTCTATATGTGTTGGTGTCTCCCATTATGCTATTTGCTTATTCTTTAACATGACTGCCAGTTTCTTTTTCGCTTCACTCAAATGCCATTTACTTGTTCCCTCACTGATCGTTAAAAGATGCGCAATCTCTTTATGGTTGTATCCTTCAACTACGTGCAGGTTAAATACTGCAGCTGCGGTGTCGGATAACTCTTTTAAAAAGTATAATATCTCATCCGCCGATTTACTCACAAGCACATCAGCCTGGATCTCAGGCTCTGTACTTTCTGTCCATTCTACTGCCTGAACGAGCGGATTCTTTTTTCTTAAAAAGTCAATCGATGTTCTTACCATTATCGTATGTATCCACGTGAATAATGCCGATTTGGTTTCATCGAAGCTTTTTATATTCTGGAAAACCTTAAGGAACCCCGTGTGTAATACTTCAACAGCATCTTCCCTGTTTCTGATATAACGGAAGCAAACTGCCATCATGGGATGATAAAATTGCCTGTACAGCAATTCCTGCGAGCGCCGCTCATTTGAAACACAGCCTTTGATCAGCTGCCTATTATTTGCACTATCAGATACAGACATTTTCAGAGGTTCGGATTGATGATTCAGTTTTTAAGTGAATCAATGACAATCTATGGTGAATTCCCCTCTAATGCAATCGTATTTTTCCCAGTTTGATAAATTTTTAATATTGCCAATCATTGTCTTCTGAACCTCAGCAGTTTCTTACTATGGCCTGTAGCTATTTTATTAGCTACAGGCATTCTCTCTTTCCATAGAGTAGTAAGTTTTGTTATCCAATTGGTTTTCAAGGAGTGGATTCTAATCTACGTCAGAATTAAGATTTTCGGTTTTAACAAAGGTTGGATTTGGTTAAACAATGACTGGATTTCTGTTTTCAATGGGTATGGATACGTCTATGTAGAAAAACAGAGAATGTAGTCATTGATGGTTTCATCGGTTTGGACGCTTGCCTTTCATTGGATGGATTCGGACATGGACATGTTGGTTTTGTTCAAGGAAGTGGACATGTTGGTTTGTTCAAAGGCATGGATATATTGGTTTTTTCAGGGATTAGTTTCAACGGCGACTCGGGTTTCCAGGTTTTTCAAAGAACTTAAGACTTTTAGTCTTTCAAAAGATCGGATTCAGTGATCTTTCAATATTGGTTCTATAGAGTTATACGCGGATCGGTAAACAATCGTTGGAAAAACGGAAGATTTCTTTGAAGATTTTTCTATTGCCTGTAATTCAATCCTTTAGAAATCGCGGACATTACACTGGCTTATAAATGATTATTATATATCCATATGCAAACTGTCGGATGAATAGTTTTAGTCGAGGAAATGTGACAGACATCTGATCTCTTTGCCTCTAAAAAATAATGACGACTTAAAACTGGTTATATGAAACGTCCTTAATTGGGCAGGCGCGCGTACTCTGACAGCAATATTTTCATCTTCATTATGCTGCAGGCAGTAGTGGTCAATTTAATACTGGAAATACATCCTGAATCCTGGCGAGTCTATCATGATCAAATATTACAAACACACTACGCTGCTGCATTATCATTGGGAAGATGAAATGCATCATGATCACCAACTGCCGATGACAATGCAATTGATTCACTGTGGCTTTCAGATAATGGGACGAATTCAAGTTGTCAATGTTGATGAAAAAGAACAAACAATGCACCAGACAATTAAAAACCGGAACCGTTTGGTAATTTCAGTTGCGAATTTTCCGCCGGGTTATTTTGTGTTTATGAGAAGGGAATCCGTAGCAAAGACTTACCTGAGATTTATAAAACGTTGATCAGTATTGATGATGTGGGTGAGGAGAAAATGTGTTCAGAGTGAAATAGAAAATCGGCATTGGCAATTGGGAATTAGAACTTCAAATATTTTCAGAACAGGATAGCATAAATATGCTTGCATCAAACTGATAAATTTGCTGTCTCTTCAGTTTAAATGGCTCCTCCTGCATACGCCGTTCGGTGGATCGCAGCTTCTTCAAAATGGCATGGACATGCAATTGACTTACCTTGCATTCACTGTTAACTTTACTAAAAATGCTATCATGGAGAAAATTAACCAAACCAACAATTCAAGTCGCCGCAAGTTTTTAGGCACACTAACTGCCAGCGCCGCAACAATGAGCATTGCCGGACTTATAACTCCATTTCAAAAACTTCATGCTCATTCCGACACAGCTATCTCCGACACAACACCTGATGAATGGTTTAACAAGATAAAAGGAAAGCACAGGATTGTGTTTGATGCAACCAAACCGCATGATGTATTTCCATTCGCCTGGCCAAAGATTTTTCTTTTGACCAATGCTGCCACAGGCTCTCCTGAAAAAGATTGCAGTGTCGTTGTCATACTGAGACATGATGCCATCGGTTACGCATTTGAAGATCGCATTTGGTCAAAATATAAATTCGCAGATCTATTCAATGCAGGCGATGTAGGTCGCTCTTTCCAGGCAGCTGATGCAGCCACTGCTGCTTCTTTCCGTAATCCATTCTGGCAACCAAAGAAGGGTGATTATAAATTTCCAGGGTTTGGTGAGGTACAAATTGGTATCAATGAACTACAGGCCAGTGGTGTAATGTTCTGTGTTTGTAATGCCGCAATGACTGTATATTCTGCTGCAGTTGCACAAGGAATGAATGTACCAGCCGAAGATGTTATGAAAGACTGGAAAGACGGACTGTTACCTGGTATCCAAGTAGTCCCTTCTGGTGTATGGGCTGTAGGACGTGCACAGGAACATGGTTGTGCTTATTGTTTCGCAGGATAGTTATCGTTCATCATGGAAACGATGAGGCCCTTTCGGCTGATCATATGGATCTTAGCTGGTGTAATTCTCGCTGTCATACTATTCATTTCATTCATTGGTACTAAAAGCGATCTTTCCAAAAAACAGCGGCTCATTTCTTCATCGGTTCGTGAAATATTTCAATGGGAGGCACCGGATATTGAGCAGCTTCCTTTCACACGGGAAGGTACCTTGATTCGCTATGGAAAAAACCTTGTAGCGAATACTTCAGTTTATCTCGGACCAAAAGGAACCGTTGCAAGAATTACCAATGGAATGAATTGCCAGAATTGTCACCTCGAGGCAGGAACAAAAAACTGGGGGAACAATTATAGCGCGGTGTTTTCTACGTATCCCAAATTCAGAGAGCGGAGCGGAACCATAGAAAATATTTACAAGCGCGTAAATGATTGCATCGAAAGAAGTCTGAATGGTAAGCAAGGCATTGATACCACCTCGCAGGAAATGCAGGCGATAGCAGCATATATCAATTGGTTGGGACATGCAGTGCCAAAGAATTTGAAACCTACCGGATCAGGAATTAAAGATCTGCCTTTCCCCGATCGTGCCACGGATCCTGCCAAAGGGAAAATAATATACACTCAGATTTGTCAACGCTGCCACGGAATAAATGGCGAAGGTTTGTTAAATGCTGATTCCACCCGATACATGTATCCTCCCTTATGGGGAAAGAATAGTTACACTACTGCGGCAGGGTTATTTCGCATCAGTCGGTTTGCAGGATTTGTGAGATACAATATGCCATATGATAAAACATCCAACGCTTCACCACTGACAGATGAAGAAGCCTGGGATGTTGCCGCATTTGTAAACTCACAACCACGTCCGCA
>JBJMLW010000046.1:0-3623 GCA_045805105.1 Flavisolibacter sp.
ACACAAAGGCATTCCAGTTGGTGCCAAATGCCTTTCCGGGAACCCCCAAAAACGTATTGCTGCTTAAGAACGTGGCATAAATCGAAAGTCCAATGGCCCAGCCGGGAATGGACCCGGAAGCTTTGGTAAACTGTTCCGAACTTTTATTCTTCCTCGAAAAATAAAAGCCAACCAATACCATGACAAGCAGGTAACACAAAATGATTGTTATATCAAGTATTGGCAGGCTTTTCACTTCATTATTTTATTGACTGTTTTAATCGTTTGTCACTATACCAGCTGCGGGTGCCATGTATCCTTTCATTGCAGGCCATGTGCCTTTCTCCATTTTTTTTCCGATCAGTTTTGAGGGATCGATCTTCACATATTTTATCTTTTGCCTTCTCCAGGTGTAAACTATATGGACCATTCCATCACTGCTTTGAATAATGGATGGATAGGAATATTGACTGATGGGTGAATCTTCCAATATTGCAGCTGCATACCAGGTTTTTCCATCTTTCGACCAGGCGAGATTGAGTGGTGTTCTGGCGCCCTTGCCATTGGGGGCGTCTGGAGGGGGTAATACATGATTGTAAACCAAAAGCTGGCGCCCATCTTTTAAGGTTACCGCGTCAGTGCCTGAATTATTATTAGGCAGATCAGTCCTCCTTAGCAATGACCACGTTTTTCCATGATCAGTGGACCATGCCTCCATCAGGGCTCTCTCTTTACTTCTCGCCAGAACTTGTAATCTACCATCTTTGTATTGTAAAATGGAAGGCTGGATGGCATTGGTTGTTTTTCCGTCATTTATCGGGCCAATCATGCGCCATGTTTTACCTTTATCTGCCGATGCTTCAAAATGAATTTTCCATCCATCACCTTCTGTACTTGATGGAGCAAGCAACACTCCATTCGATAAGAGTACTGGTTTGTTTTTTACCGGACCGATAGATCCGCCGATCTCAGACAGAGCCCTTGCAGCTGACCATGTTTTTCCGTGATCAGATGAAGTTTTGATCCATCCTTTCCATGTTGATGGACTTGGCCCTACCTTGTAAAACAACAACAGGTCACCGGCGGGAACCTGGTATAAAACGGGGTTCCAGCAAGGATATCGAAGTGTATCATTGATAATGCCATTGGCAACTGAAACAGGCCTGGTCCAGTGACCATTCTCCTGCCGGCATACCCAAATCTCCACATCGGGATTCCTCTCCCTGGTGCCTCCAAAAAAAGCTGTAACCAGGCCTTTCGGGGTTTCTGCAATAGTGGCGGCATGACATTCAGGAAATGGCGCCGTGTCGTAAACAAATTCGTCGACAAGGATCCCTTTTTTCCATGGGTTGCTTTTTTGGGCATGCAGGCCAACACAAAAGCATACCAGCAATGACATCATCAGACCGCCTTTTAGTTTCATCGTCTTAATTCTTTTGTTTTTGTTTCTCCGTGGCCTTTTTTGCTTTCGCGGCATCAACATAAGCTTTGAATAATTGATGCCAGTTTCTTCCGTTGCTATTCAAATATTGCTCGCACTTTGTTTTGTAAATTTCAAAAATGGCCGAAATTTCCTTCATGTTCTTGTAATCGATCGCCTGCTCCCTTGCCTGCTTTAAGTAAACGAGTATCTGTGCTTCTTCTTCCGGTTTCAAGTCAGGAACAATTGCCTTATAGCCCTGAAGGGTAAATGCTACCTTGCCAATGGTATATTTATCCAGCACCGTCTCCACTTCTTCAGGGGTGAGTTCTGTGTTCAAAACTTTCATCAATCCATCGTGAACTGATTTTGGCATGGCGGAGTTCGCAATAATATCCCTGTCCATATCCGACAAATGATTTCCCGTTGCAGGATTAATGCCGGCAGGAACTGTTGATGCCGGATGCTCGTTGTGCCAGTCGCGAACGGCTCTTAAATGTGTCGCTATAGCCGCCTTTACCCTGTCTTCTTTGGCAGCGTCATTTAAGTGAAGAGCAGATATCCATTCACCGGCCCTTGCGATAATATCTGCATCTGATTTAGCTGCCACATTTGAAGCAATAAAGGTTACTGCATTTTTATCCTGCGCAAATGAGCTTATTGCACATAAAACAAAAAAGGTGACAGTTAAAATTGTCTTTTGCATTTTCATACCTGATTATTTTTTATTTTCTACACTGTATGGCTACAATTTTGGTTCTATTCCATCCTACTTCGGTCATTGCTCTTGCAGGTTCTCTTCATTTTTTCGTCCGAGTCTTATTTCGATCAAACCAAATCACTTTCCAGTCAGCCTGTAATCATCCACACTAAAAGAATAATTGCCACTGCCAATTTCAAACACCGCACTACCTTCTTCCATTCTCAGAAATCTAATGCCTTCGGACAAAGAAGCGGGAAACGTTCCTTCCTTCACTCCATTTTCTTTGGCTGGGATATAAATTACTGCGGTTGTATTTCCCGGGACAGAAACATTCCAGCTTAATTGTCCATTCTCTTTCTTCCAATAAGTTTTAATTGTTCCATAAGGGGACCGATACGACGCACTCACATAAGTGAGGTTAACATTGAACGACGGCCTCATGACGATCTTTTTAAATCCAACTTCAGTGGTGTCCGAGTGAATACCAGCCAAGTTTTCATACATCCAAATAATTAAATCACCCAACAGCATTACGTGGTTCTGTGAATTCATTTTGGGATCGGCAGTACTTCCATTCCATAATTCCCAAATAGTTGTCGCGCCGTTTTTAACCATATAACCCCAGCTTGGATAGGTATCGTTGCTGGCGAGTTTATAAGCAATGTCTATACGGTTGAATTTAGAGAGCCAACGCATCAACCATTGCGTTCCTATCACCCCTGTACTGATATGACCATCGTTTTGAATTAAAATTTTGTCAGCAATATTTTTAAACACCTTCTCTTTATCACTATCCCGAACTATGTTAAAAGCCAAGGGAAGAAGATTAGCAGTAACCGTGTTATTACTGTATTGAGCATTGCTGCTGTTATAAAATTTCTGATTAAATGCTACTTTTACTTTGGTCGCATCCGAAGCAAAATTGCTGATGTCACTCGCATTATTGGACAACCTTGCAAATTTTTTCATCAGGTTCAGAAAATAGTAGTAATAAGCAGTGGCTATCAATTGCGGATCAGTAATCCGTGTTGAATCTTTTGCAAAAATGAGTTCAGGCGATTCAGGAGGAACACACCAATCGCCATAACTATCTTTCGTCATAATGAAACCTGGCGTCAGATATTTTGTCTTCATGTACTTCATCCATTTTTTCATGGACGAATAGTGTGTAAGAATCTGCTTCTTATCACCAAATTGCTGATACAACATGTTAGCAATGGTGAGGTAAGCTCCTGGCCAGGTCATGTTGTCTTTATAGTAATACCAGAAATTGGGAGCCACATCAGGGATGTTGCCTTCTTCCCTCTGCGCATCCTGAATATCATTCAGCCATTTTGCGTAGAGCCGGCTGTTATCAAACAAAAAACTTTCTCCATATGCACCCATGGTTCTGTCACCCAGCCAGGGTTGTCTTTCATTTCGCTGGGGGCAATCAATGGGCATTCCTTTATAGTTGCTCCGGATTCCCCAGTAGGCGTTCCTGTGAATTTGATTGATGGTGTTGTTGGATGTTTGCAGCAA
>JBJMLW010000047.1:0-3157 GCA_045805105.1 Flavisolibacter sp.
ACGCTAAGAACACAAAGACATATTAATTGTATTTAATTGCGTCCTTTGCGCATCCGTTACGTCAAGCGCAAGCTTGATTGCGTTCCAAAAAACGAATTGTTTACATGAACTTCGACCATGGTTTTGCTCTAACCTAAACATTTGCATTCGCCATCTCTACGCAAAATGGTAATTGAGTCGGATAATAAAGGAATATGCTGACGTATATGATAGGTGTAACAGGCACTATTTTATCGAAAGTCACTTTGATGTCAGCCTCAGATTCATCCTTCGTCGGAATGACACCTCTAAATGATCGTTGCCATTCACCATTCACAACCACCCTGCCGGCAGACACATCTCGACTGACGATTCACGATTGACGATTGACGATTCACGTTTCACGTTTGACGTTTCACGTTTCACGTTTCCCCCACGCATACTTCAACGTCAACGCAATAAACTTTGTATTTCCCACCAGGTATCTCTTAAACATTCTCCTCGGTTCCTGGTACACCCTGTACAACCATTCAAGTCCTGTTTTCTGCATCCACGAGGGCGCCCTTTTTATGAGCCCCGACACGACATCAAAACTTCCACCCACACCCATGGTAAAGTTTACATCTTGCAAAAGGTCTTTATTCTGGTACAGGAAATTTTCTTTAGTAGGAGAGGAAATCGCAACAAAAAGAATGTTGGCCCTGCTATCAGCGATCTGTTTTGCAATGGCACGTTCTTCTTCCTTTTTAAAATACCCGTTCCGGTAACCGGCAATAATACCAGGACTGTATTTCTGACTATAGTTATCGACAACCTTTTTTACTATTTCTTCCTTAGCGCCGAAAAAAAAGATCCTGTAATTTTTCCTGAAAGCCATTTCTACCAGCCGTTCCATGAGGTCTATTCCTGCAACGCGTTCTTTTAATGGTTGTCCCAATAAGCGCGATGCCCAAACCACTGCCTGACCGTCTGCATTAATGATATCAGCATTGACAACACTTTCACGCAATTCCGGATTTTCATGCATCGCAACAATCTTACCGGCATTCACTACCGTATGATGCAGGTGCTTTCCGTTGCGGATGGCATCGTCAACCAGGTCAACCGTTTCCTGCATGGTCAGGTTATCGATTGGTGTTCCCAGTAGATGAATGGGTTTGATCATGTTTTGTTTCAGCATGGTTTGATGATAAATAATGACTCATGGAATAGAACATCCACGCCTGCGCCCAACGCATATATGGAATTTTTGAAGAGAGCCATTTTTTCTTCTGGTAATAAAAAAATCCTTCACGATCCTGCATGTTGTGTATGGTCCATAAAAGAACTTTTTCCGCCAGTGCATGATGCTTTTGCAGGATGCCAAGTTTCGATAAGGTGACAATCAGCTGTGCGGGGGCATGGATGTCAACGGGATAAAGCCTATTGTTGTAATATTTTGATGCACCATCTTCACGGAAAAAATTATTCAGGTAGTAATCGAGTCCTTTCATGATATACTTATGAAACTGGTCATCGCCTGTATGTATTTCGTAATCATGAATACATTCCAGGTTAAAGCCGGTATGAAAGCTGTCAATCCATTGATGATAGGGAAGGGTACCATATGCCCATGCACCATTTCCCTGCTGGTGGCTGCAAACAAACCCAATGGCTTTGCGGGCTTCATCAATGAGCAAATTATTTTTGGTATACACATATGCACGGCTCAACAGTCTTACACCCAGCAGTGATGCATTGAATACCTGCGTATGATCCATCGGTGAATAGGAAAAAGCAAAGTTTCCATTGTTATCATATGTGCGGTTTAGGTCTTTCAAAACAAAATCAACACTTGAAAGTGCAGTATTCAGATAAACGTCTTTACCTGTGCACTCATATGCTTCAAATAATGCATCGGCTGCATAAGAAGTTGCGACAACAGTTGGCGTATTGGCGGGCTGAAAAAATGCACGTGCCTGCCAGTCGAAGTAATAACCCCAGCAACTTCCTGAATAACCGGTATTCTGAAGGCTAATTAATTTTTCAGCAAGAAAATGTAATTGCTGCATGTCTTCGGTGTTACGGGTTTTTTTATACGACAGGCAGTACCCATGAAGAAAAAGCGCAACACCTTTTGAATTGTACGACTTTGGAACGCCGGTAAGTTTCCGAAGGTTGAACGGCGATTTTTTAAAAAGCTGTATCCATGCGAGCCGCGGTATTCTTTTTTCTGATATAAATGGTAGTCTTCTGAAGAAAGTACTAGTCAAACCATCATACGGATCCCATCCACGGAATTCCTGCTTCTCGCAATATTCTTTCAGCAGGTTGAAACTTTGTAAGATGGTTTTTTGCATCGTGCAAATATAGAACCCCGGGAAGGATTTATAATTTGCTTAGTTACCAGTTCTGAAGAAGGTGTGGTTTTAAATTACATATTGGAAATACATGTCCGGATTTTCATTTAGGTTGTTAATTCCTGAACTAACCCCGCCGCGGCGGGGCAAGGGGCAAAAACCCCCTGTCCCCCGAAGGGGGAACTTAGATCTATATTTCATATCATGTTTCCAAGAATCTTTAGTTCTAATATTTTTATTCTATTACGAAATTGCTCTTATGTTTTTCCTTGCGTATCCTTTGCGTCCCTGTGAAATCGGGATTGCGAGAGTTCATAGAAAGATCGCGTTCGCATGGGAGTAGTAAAAAGTTTTGATGTTACCAGATCAAACAAATACTTCTGCAGAAATTTTCTTAACAGGAAAAGCAGAATGATAACTCGCGGAAAGAAATTCATGATACATTTCAACAATCTTCTCCCAATTAAAATGCTCACTTATTTTCTGGTAATTATTTTGAATACATGACTCATCGTGCAACGAAACTGATTGTTCAATCAGTATGGTAACATCATTTACATTCGAAAAATAATACGCATCATCTTTTAATATAGCACGGTTAAACAGATTATTATTGGCAGCAATCATCACCCGGCTCGCCATTGCTTCCAGCAGCGATGGGTTGGTGCCACCAACGCTGTGTCCATGAAAATAGAGGCGCGAAAATTTGCGCAATGTATGCACAGCATCCTGGTCGAACAGGGAGCTGAGAAAAATTATCCTTGGATCGCGTGAAAATTTCTTTGTGATGTAACGGCCATAACTGTTTTCAGTATTTCCGATCACAAGGAATGAATGAA
>JBJMLW010000048.1:0-3343 GCA_045805105.1 Flavisolibacter sp.
CGCTGCTGCCACCACCATAATAAAAAAGACAAAAAGCTGTCCGTCACTCCCGGCGGCAGCATTGTGCGCTGAATTTGCCAGGTGGTGCATTTTTGAAAATGCTACCAGCAACAGGTTTGTCGCATTCAGCATAAGCTCAATGCACATGAAAATTATAATGGCATTCCTTCTTGTCAGCACCCCGATCATGCCAATGACGAAAAGGGTCAAAGAAAGGAAGATGTAATAGTTGATCGGCATAGTTTCTTTTTATTTTGCTTCGCGCTGCGAGCTGCGCGCTGCGCGACTTAAATCTTTAATTTTCTTCCGCGAAGCGCGTGGCGAGTAGCGCGTTGCGTTACTCTCTCTTCCCAATCACCACCGCACCCACCATAGCACTTAAAAATAAAATAGAACTGATCTCGAAGGGCACAACATATTCCTGGAATAATACATGACCCAGGTTCTGTATGAGGCCTATATTTCCTGTTCCCAGTTCAGTCATATTTTTTTCTGTATGTCGTAATGCTGCAACAAGTACCAAAAGCAATGTTCCCCCTGCTATAGCGCCTGCCAGCTTGAGCCATTTATTCTTTTGTGGTTCTGTATCCTTGTTCAGGTTCATCAGCATGATCACAAAAAGAAAAAGCACCATGATGGCACCTGCATAAACAATAATATTTACAATGGCGATAAACTGGGCGTTGAGAACAATGTAATGCCCTGAGATAGCAAAGAAAGTAACGATAAGCCAAAGCACGCTGTAAACCGGGTTCTTACTGATCACCACCATCAATGCACTGCAAACGGTTAACGCCGAGAGAATCCAAAACAATATTTCTGTTATACTCATTCTTGCTGTTGGTTCATTGGTTGATTTCCCTGCCTAATTTTCCTTTTGCTTTTGCATATGCTTCCGGCTCTGTCAAAGGATTCGGTATCAGCAGATCCTTCTTTCCATAAATGAAACCCTTCCGCGCATAATTGGACGGTGCAAATGTCTGTGTCAGGTAAATGGCATCTTTAGGACAAGCCTCTTCACACATACCACAAAAAATGCAGCGGAGCATGTTGATTTCATATTTGGCTGCATATTTTTCTTCGCGGTATAAATGTTCTTCACCTGTCTGACGTTCCGCTGCTTCCATAGTTATGGCTTCAGCCGGACAAGCAACAGCACATAATCCACATGCAGTACATCTTTCTCTTCCTTCTTCATCTCTGTTAAGAATATGCAGACCACGGAAAACAGAAGAAAAAGGACGTTTTTCTTCCGGGTAACTGATTGTAGGTTTTTTCTTGAAGAAGTGACTCATGGTAATGCCCATACCTTTTGCTATTGCAGGCAGGTACATTTTTTCCCAGAACGTCATGGGCTTCCTTTCAACTTCTTTCTTTCTTGTTGTTAATGCTTGCATCACACTCCCTTCCCGCAACGCGGGAAAATGATTTAAAATTCCGCAAATATATTCGATCGGTGGCTTCTTTCATTGTTGATGTTACTTTCTCAGTAACAAAACAACCACTGCTGTCACAAGCATGTTTACCAGTGCGAGTGGCAACAGGCCTTTCCATCCGAGATTCATCAGCTGGTCGTACCTGAACCGGGGTATCGTCCAGCGGATCCACATGAAAACGAAAATAAAGATCAGCGCTTTTATCATGAGTACGCTGAAGCTTATCAGTCCAACCCACCAGTGAGTGCCCCATGCGGCTTCATTTACAAAAGGGATGTCATACCCACCAAAGAAAAGTGTAGCCATCACCACACTGCTGATAAACATGTTTATGTATTCAGCAAAAAGATAGAAGCCAAGTTTCATGGAAGAATATTCCTGGTGATATCCCATGTTCAGCTCATTTTCTGCTTCAGGCAGATCAAATGGTGTACGATTACATTCTGCCAGAGCACAAACAAAAAAGATAAGAAAGCCGAGTGGCTGGTAAATAATATTCCATCCATGCTGCAGCTGTTCCTGCACAATCACACTCAACCGCAAGGAACCGGAGATCATCAGCACAGCAATCAGTGAAAGTCCCATGGCAAGTTCATAGGAAATCATTTGTGATGCGCCTCGAATGGCAGCAAGCAGTGAAAATTTATTGTTGGATGCCCATCCGCCGATCATGATTCCATAAACACCCAGACTTACCACACCAAAAACATAAAGGATACCTATATTAATATCTGCAATCTGCAATGGAATCTTATGTCCCGAAATATCAATGGTACTTCCCCAGGGAACAACAGCACTGGTTAGCATGGCTGTAATCATGGCGAGCATCGGCCCAAGAATAAAAAGAAATTTTGACGACATGATGGGAATGATTTCTTCCTTCATGAATAATTTCAAACCATCAGCCATGGGTTGAAAAATTCCAAAGGGACCAGCGCGGTTGGGACCAAGGCGGTCCTGCAGAAATGCAGCAACCTTTCTTTCTGCATACGTGCTGTACATGGCTACTACCATGGATAAAGAAATGATGCCACCGATCAGAATAACTTTTTCCCAGATGATCCACCAGTCTATTTGAAGTAACATGATATAGCTGCGGGGCTACGAGCTGCGCGCTGCGCGCATGCAGTAGCTGATTTATTTAGTTATTGAATTCTTTTTTACTTTTCTTTTTTTCATATAATAACCAAAATACTCACCTGCAATCCCACCAACTGTTCCTGCTATACCAATGGCGATAGCTCTTTCCAGTGGAACATGAACCAGCCAGTGGACAATGGCAAAAATCACAAAACCAACAAATATGGCAGCGATGAGTAAAGTGATAATCCGTTTCATAAGCTGTTTGCTTCCCCTTTTCATATTTGCCGGTGGCAAATATCTCCGGGTTCGATATTCGTTATTCGTTATTCTTACGGCGTATTCGGATTCGTCGAATCCGTTCCTTTTTTATTCGGACCGGAATTCTCCTTTACATCAGTAACATTATTTCCACTTGACTTCGGATGACCATTGAAGGTAGCGCTCGTTGCTGGTCCGGGAATTTCATTCAGGTCAACGAGGTTTACTTCGCTCACCTGGTGAATATCCATCAGCAATTTCGGATCTCTTCCTTTCATAATGGCATTGAAAGTTTCTTTCGGTTTTATCGTATTCTCATAATGTCCTGCAGAAATCACCGAATGCCTGTCTACTCTTGTTGGTCCTTCAATAACCCAGTCTGTTACTTTTTTCTTTTCAAACCTGCATTCATTGCAGATCCATTCTTCCACTTCACCCCACTGATCTTTTCTTGCAGTAACTCTCAATACATCATCTCCACGCATCCATAAGCGTACTTTACCATTACAAGTAGGGCAATCACGATGTGCTTCTACAGGCTTAGTAAACCATACACGGTTTTTGAA
>JBJMLW010000049.1:0-4386 GCA_045805105.1 Flavisolibacter sp.
ATCACTTTTAAATGGAAGGGCGCTTTGCAGCAGGTATTCTGTTCCCATTACATTCGTTTGCCAGGCTGCTTCCCTGTTATTCTCACAATCATCAGGCTTTGATATCGCCCCGCTATGAATGATAACATCCGGCTGAAAATTATTTACAAGTGTCTGCACTTCTTCCTTTGAACACAGGTCAGTTGATTGATATTGAAGATTTGCTGATTCGAATGGCAACCTGCATGGACCTTTTCCTGAGGCAAGCAATGTATATTTTTTGTGAAGAAGTTGTTTCAGAAGATAACATCCAACGAAACCATTCGCTCCTGTTATAAGAATTTTCCGCATGCTTCAAAATTAATAAGAGATGGGGAGAGCTTTCGCTACTCGCTACTCGCCAAGCGAGGATTCACAATAGAATAAAATTCTATTATGCTATTTACCTTTTGGGGAAATATGTTTACCTGATTTATCAGGGAAAACATCTATTCTATCAAGAACGCGCAGCGCGCAGCGAGAAGCGCGCAGCCATCTCTTACCTTATCAGTTCCTGAACTCCTGTGATATCATCAGTCCATAAGAGCCGCCGTCAAGAATACCGATTCCTACCCTTCCATATGAAGGATTGAGAATATTCGCCCTGTGGCCCGGACTATGCATCAGGCCTTCGTGGCAAATCCGCAGGGTTTGTCCTAATGCAAGATTTTCACCTGCTGAATAATATTTTATTCCACTGGCTTTCATCCGGTCAAAAGGGTCTTTTCCTTCAGGGGTGTAGTGTGAGAAATATCCTCGTGAAAACATATCCTGTGAATGTGCCCTTGCAACCGGAACAAGTTCGGGATCTGCTTTTAATGGCTGCAATCCGGCTTTTTGTCTCTCAGTATTTACAAGGTCAAGCATACGAGCTTCAAGGTCTGCACGTGGACTCGCATCTTTTACAGTGAAATTAAGATTGACTGTTTCATCGGATTCCGGTTCAACTGTTGTTCTTGTAAGAGATTTTTTAACTGCTTCATCAAAGATGGGTGCAAGTTTGTCGTCAATCCATCCGATATTAACGGCAAGGCTGTTTACGAGTTTACTTTCGCGGGTACGTGATGACAATTCATTCATCAATGGAATACTCATCAGCACAGCAGCAATGATCGTTGCATAAATGATTCCGTTAATGATTCCGGGGATGATACCTAAAAACCGGTTGGCACCGTGAGCGTGAACGTCTTCAGGTGTACGGCGGAGAATAGTATTAAAAATAAAGGCAAGAATAATTCTTGATAAAATGATACATAAAAGAAATGCAAGGGGAAGTGTCCACACACCTAATCCGGGAAAAAATCTGCTGAGCAGACTACCTGCATATTGATAAAAAATAAAACCTGTAGCCATACTACCAATCCACACGGCCAGGTTGATCGAGCCAAGAATGAAACCTTTTTTCCATCCCGCCCAAATGGCAAGTCCGATTACAATGAGTAAAATAATGTCAAGGTAATTCATACTAAAGGTTTACTGACAAATAATATGCTATGTTCATCCAATTCAACAAACATGTCATTATAAACTTATTCAGCCAGTAAAAAATTGTAGTTACTGCCAGGATTAACTCAATTATACACACCCGGATTTATCAAAACCTGTATAGCATCGCCAATCCTTTTTCTCTTCCGTAATAGGGAATGAGGCTGACTCCTGTTTCTTTCGGATTTTTATTTTTATGCAGCTGCGGAACCAGAATACCTGTAAGGGTACCCATTGTTGCACCAATCAATACATCTGTGGGGAAGTGCTCTCCGGCTTTGTATCTCAGGTAAGCTGTGGTAGCCGTTGCTGCCCCTGCAACAGTATAAAATAAGAATCTGAGATTTGATTCAGGATGATAGTCGGCAAACACCTTTGCTGTGAAAAATGTAGCAGTTCCTACAAGTGCTACGTGTCCGGCATAAAATGAATTTTTTGCTCCACCACGTACCCTTCTTTCCATCGGCGCTTCGGGATTATAGGCATAAGGCCTGTATTTAGGATGAATCATGGCAGCAGTGCTATAAAGTGTTCCGGTAATTCCCAATGCCTGCAGATACATTAAGCCGATCTTACCCGCATCTTTTCTCATGTGTTTATCTAACATCAGCAGTAACGGAAGTGGCATCGAACCATAAAAGAACATATTACTTGCATCAAATGCTTTGGGAGAATATTGGCTGGCACCGGACCTGTTGATTGGGGCAATGTCATTTTTGTCCAGCTCCTCGATTTCCTCAATTGTTGAAGTATCGCGATTATAGATTTTAGAAAATCCATACAGAGAACTCGCCACGCCTGCGAGCGTAACCGGGATATCTACCGCCGGCCTGATTCTGTATACCTCTGATTTCCTGGCATCAGGTTTCGGGGTAAAGTGATTACTGCGGAGGTTAAGGGTATCAGATGATTCGCTAACAACATTTACCTGGCTGTGAACCATCATTGTTGTGAAAAGGAAACTGCATAGGAGTCTGGCTTTTTTCATAAAGTTCAAGGTTAAACCTATGACCTTGCAATGTTTAGGCCAGCCTGGGGAATAACGAATATCGAATATCGAATATCGAAGTGTGGCAGAACTTAAATCGTTATTCGATATTCACCATTCGATATTCGATATTCAATAAAAAAAGGCCCCTCCTGACGGAAGGGCCTCACTCACAAAGCAACTATCTTAATATCTGTTTTTGTTATAACCGCCACCGCTGTTATAACCGCCGCCGCTATTGCCGCCGCGGTATCCACCACCGCCGCCGCCGCTACGTGCAGGTTTGTCTTCTTTTGGTTTTGCTTCCATCACACGGATGTTCCTGCCTTCTACAGTACCATTATCCAGTTCGGCGATGGCTTTTTTTGCGGCTTCATCATCGGGCATTTCAACAAAGCCAAAACCACGGCTCTTACCGGTAAACTTGTCTGTAATTACCTTGGCAGAAGAAACTTCACCATATTCGGTGAAAAATTCTCTTAAGTCTTCATCCTGTACGTTGAAGCTTAAATTGGAAACATAAATGTTCATACTTTCTTTTTTGTTTTAATAAATGATCTGAGACGAGGCAAGAAAGTAAAGGGTCTAACTAACAGCGGAAAAAAAGCAGATTAATTGTACACTTAACCAAATGCGATGCTCAAAATAACTTTGCGAAGATAGGAGAATGCATTAAAAAACCACAGTGTAAAATGAAAGTTTTTCTTATGCTCTGCCCATTTGTTTCAGGAAACTTGCATGTGATACAACTGCCTGACGAAGCTTTGGATATTCTATATATGGAACACCATATTCCGCACATGCCTGCTTGATGATTTTTCGCAGGTTTGCGTAATGCACATGAGAAACTTTTGGAAACAGGTGATGTTCGATCTGGAAATTCAAACCACCGACAAACCAACTGATCAGCTTATTTTTTGGGGCAAAGTTCGCAGTGGTTTTCAATTGGTGAATGGCCCATTCATCATCGAGCCTGCCGGTGTCTTCATGCGGAACAGGGAAATGTGTATGTTCAACAGTATGTGCGAGCTGAAATACAATGCTCAATACAAAACCAGCAACAAGTGTAAAAATCAGGAACCCTACCAGCCAGGAAATAAATCCTACCATATAAATTGGTATGGCAACAAAAAGGAAAAGAAAAAATAATTTGAAACTCCAAAAAACAATGTGATCAGCAAGCTTCATTTTTTTTAATGGCATCTCTCCTACTTTCCTTTTAAAATATTTCTGGTAATCGAGAACAAATACCCAGAGTATATAAAGCAGTGAATACAGAAACCAGAAATACACATGCTGGTAACGATGCATCGCACGTTTTGGTTGCGTGCTGCTCATTCTTAACCATGGCTGTATATCAATATCATCATCTACGCCATCAATATTGGTGTACGCGTGGTGTATTACATTATGCTTTACATTCCACATGAATGAACTTCCACCCAGAACATTCAGCGTAAATGCAGCGGCTTTATTAAGCCATTGATGCTGGCTGAAACTTCCATGAGCTCCATCGTGCATGATGTTGAAGCCAATGCCGGCGATTACTATCCCAAGCAGAACTGATTCGAGGATACACCAGAATAAAACAGGTGTAAAAAACACAAGGTGAATATAAAGAAAGGCAAAGCTTACAAGGAGAATAACGGCCTTTGTATAAAGGTGTGAGTTACCTTCCTGTGATTTGCCAGACGTTTCAAAATAATGATTGATCCGGTTTTTGAGTTCTGTATGAAAGGATTGCTTGACTGAGGGGAACTTTGGTATTGACATTAAACTAGGCCTTCTTGTGAATCATTGAATTAGGGTGCAAAGCTACGGTTTGTAAATTCCTTCAACCGTTAATTTTTGCCTTCAAAAAAATAAACGACAAATAATGAACCATTTTTGTTTAC
>JBJMLW010000050.1:0-2172 GCA_045805105.1 Flavisolibacter sp.
CCGCAAGAATATCTTTTCCGTAACCAAAATGTTCCGACACCAGTGTAAGCGCGATATAACTGGTGACCAGTCCACCGATGATCAGCACGAGGACCTGTATCACATCGGTGTAACCAATTACTTTCATACCACCCAGAGTAATGATCAAAGCAAATACTGCAAGACCGATCATGATGATGTGAAAATTTTCTCCACCCGAAAGATTATTTATGGCGAGCGTTCCAAGAAATAAAATTGAAGTGAGGTTAACCGTGATGTAAAGAAAAAGCCAGAAGATGGCCATGATCAATGCAACAGTTTCATTATACCTTGTCTTCAGAAATTGCGGCATGGTGAAGATGCGGTTCTTCAGGTAAATGGGCATGAAGAATACAGCAACGATGATCAGTGAAGCGGCTGCCAACCATTCGTATGCAGCGATAGCGAGACCAAGTTTAAACCCGCTGCCCGACATACCAATAAATTGTTCTGCAGAAATGTTGGAAGCGATCAGTGATGCGCCGATGGCCCACCACGTGAGAGATCCTTCGGCAAGAAAAAAATCTGTAGATGTTTCCTTGATTTTCTTTTTTCTCCTGTAGATCCAGATGCCGTATGATGCGACAATGATGAAATAAACAAGAAATACAATTATATCTGCTGTTTTGATCATAACATGGTTTTGGTTAATGAAGTCAGGTAACTACATTATTTTGTACTGAAACGATAAATCGACTTTGTATGATATTCCTTTCCGGGTTCAAGTACCGTTGAAGGAAAAGAAGGCTGGTTGGGTGAATCAGGAAAATGTTGCGTCTCCAGGCAGAAAGCTGTTCTGAAGTCGTCCTTCTTTCCGCCTTTGAATGTATTTTTCGACTGCATGAAATTCCCTCCATAAAACTGCAATCCCGGTTCTTCAGTAAAGATGTCCATCACAATCCCGCTTTTATCTCCTGTAACTGTAGCAGCATGTTTCATTCCGCCCTGCGCATCGAGAACATAATTATGATCATATCCCTTACCTGATTTTAATTGTTGATTCGGCTGATCAATCCTTGATCCGATTGTCGTGGGTTTTGTAAAATCAAAAGGTGTCCCCGCAACCGGTTCAATTTTTCCAGTTGGTATCAGGGTGGAATCAACAGGTGTATACTTACTACCGTAGATCTGCAGTATGTGGTTGTTGATGGTACCGCTTCCTTCACCATTGAGGTTGAAGTAAGCATGATTGGTAAGATTCACAACTGTTTTCTTATCTGTTGTTGCCTTATAATCAAAAACAATTTCGTTTGTATTTGTCAGTTGCATAGTCACCTTTACATTAAGGTTCCCTGGAAATCCTTCCTCCATGTCTTTAGACAGGTAGGCAAGTTCGAGTGTACTATCGTTGGGTTGCGTGGCATCCCATACTACATATTGAAAACCTTTTTTACCGCCATGCAATGTATTCGGGCCATTATTAGCGAAGAGTGTATATTGTTTACCATCTAAAGTAAACATTGCTTTTCCGATCCTGTTCCCATACCTACCGATGGTAGCACCAAAATATGGTTCAGTGGAATTCACATAGTCCTGAACACTACCTAAGCCAACGGCAACATCTGTGAGGTTCCCATTTTTATCCGGCACCCATAATCCCACAATCCTGCCACCATAATTGGTAATGGCAGCTTTCATACCGTTTGAATTTTTCAAAATATATAGATCTGTATGCTTTCCGTCTATACTATCCTGGAATGCTTTCCTGTCTGGTAACATGGTATCTTTATTTTTATCAGATGAATCTTTTTCAGCAGAAGTGGATGAACCGCTATCCTGGCATGAAGAAAGAATAAACATTGACATGATGAAGGCTGCAAATAGAGTTTTCATTTTTTATTTTTAATATTTTCTGTTCCGTTTCCCAAGTGCGCAATATATACAGTACAATCAAGTTTCATCTGTTTGCTATAGGCTTCCCCTACTTCTGAGGTGATTCTCTCAATCGCTTCATCCTTTATGATATTGATTGTGCATCCGCCAAAACCGCCTCCCATCATCCGTGCACCAAGAACCTCCGGAAATTTTTTCACTGCATCCACAAGAAAATCCAGTTCCTTACAACTTACTTCATATTCCCTGCTCAATCCTTCATGCGTCCGATACATTTCTTTTCCTACTGCCCTGATGTCCCCTGCTTTTAAATCCTCACAG
>JBJMLW010000051.1:0-6616 GCA_045805105.1 Flavisolibacter sp.
CCATTGAAAGCTTTAAAACAAATGGAAAATTTTTGGTGTACTTTTTTTCCAGCAGTCTGCCTGCAAGCGGCATCAGTGTAACATAGGCGGGACCGCTCCAATGTGCAAGTGTTTGCCTGGTAAGCGAAATAAAAATAAGCACGACTGCAAGTGGAATACCGATGTATTTAAAAATTTTACCAGCAGAATCCCTGAATGAAACGGTAAAAAGTGCAATCATTATCAGGATCACATTCACAGGATTATTCAGGAACAGCTGTGAAAATATTTCAATAAAAAAAGTTTTCATGTTCCAGTCTGTGGAGAACAGGCTTACGCGTTCACTGTGAAACTTATAAGTGATAAAATCATTCTGGAAATTCCATATGACCACGGGAAGAAAAATAATCATTGTAATGAGCAACGAAACATATAACCGCGGATTTTTCAACCAGTGACGTTTATTGAAAATGACATAAAGAAAAAGGCCTGTAAGAAGGAACACACCATGCACCTTGCTCATCATGCAAAGGCCGCAGCCAACACCAAAAAGCAGCCAGTTCTTCCAGCTGTTTTCTTCTTTTACAATGCGTGCAAGCATATACATGCTCAATGTCCAGAAAACAATCTGCGGTGAATCAGGAAGGATATAAACCCCTGCGGTTACAGAAACATAAAACGATGCATTGAAAAGACAGGCAGTGTACCACCCGGCCCTTTCTGAAAATGCAGTTGATGATGTTTTGAACATCAGCCACGTAGCCACAGCACATGAAAAAATACTACCCAGGCGAATGAAGCCTTCACTGATAAATGCAAGATTGAAAGTGGACATACGGATCCATAAGCCAACAAGGGGTGGATGGTCAAAATAATTCCATTGAAGATGCATGCTGTATATCCAGTAGTATGCTTCGTCATTACCTAATTCAAGCAAAAAAGCAGCAGCTATACGACAAGCTGCAGTGAGCAGGATGAGGAATATCGTATACTTATGATAATGTGACAATTCACTTTGTTTCATTAACTGCCTGGTTTTGATCATTCACATCACATGCAGCAATGAAAGTAAGAATCCTTTTAAAGTAATTATGAAAACAGAGCACTTGCAATGCCATCTGCCATCAGCATGCCTTCATCAGTAAGCTGCACCTTTTCCCGGTTCGACATAATCAGTCCCCGCGATACATAATTTTTCAAAACCGATTCGGTGGATTTTCTTTTATCAGCACCCCATTTTTGCTCCAGCCTGGAAAGATCAAGACCTTCTGTAGTTCTGAGCGAGATCATAATGTATTCGTTCAAAGCCTGATCAGGTGTTAGTGTTTCAGCTTCTCTTTGTATTTCATTGTTGAAAACAGATTTAATGTACACCTGGTTATTTGAAACATTCCATCTCCTTTCAATACCATTATACGAATGGGCCGATGGTCCGAGGCCAAGATATTTCTCTCCTTTCCAATAAGATGAATTATGACGGCTTCTGAAACCTGGCTTTGCGAAGTTGGAAACTTCATAATGTTCATAACCATTTTCACGCATCAGCTGCATCAGCATCAGGAACTGGTTTGCCTGCCGGTCAGTGTTTATATCCATTACGGACCTATTCTGAATATTTTTATAAAGCGGTGTTTTTTCTTCCACGGTCAAAGCGTAGCAGGAGAGATGTGGTATGTGAAAAGAAACTGCCTTTTCCACATTTTCTTTCCATTGCAAATCTGTCAAAAGAGGAGAGCCATAGATAAGGTCTACACTGAGATTATTGAAACCATACTGGTGGCTGAGATGAATACATTGAACAGATTGCTCCGCATTGTGCGCGCGATTCATCCACCGGAGTTCTTCGTCCTGGAAACTTTGCACACCGATACTCAAACGATTGATACCTGCGTTTCGCCATCCCGTTAACTTTTCAGCATGGATATCATCCGGGTTCGCTTCAATTGTACATTCCACATCAGTGCTTACCGGAAATTCCCTGTAAATAGCATTCATGATCTTTTCACAGTCGGAATTAGTCAAAAGGCTTGGAGTACCTCCTCCGAAATAAATGGTTTGAACCTGTTCATTTGAAAGATAATTTTTTTCGGTTCCGGCTTCTTTAATGATGGCATTCACCAGTTCATCCTTATACTGAAGGGATGTTGAAAAATGGAAATTGCAATAGGTGCAAGCCTGTTTGCAAAACGGAATATGTAAATAAATTCCTGCCAACTTCGTTATATTTTATTATTATAGCGATTGACTGTTGTGCGATGATTAACATCCAAACCTATAAATGACGAAGGTAAAACACGCGCTGGCGACATTAATCTTTTTAACAGGCTTCTTTATAGCCAGGGCACAGGTGTATGCAGTGCGGTATGTTCTTTCCGATTCAGGCCGTATTCTTCCAGACCTGCAAAATAATTTCCCAACAAAGGAGGAAGCAGCAATTTATATTAGCAGGCTTCCAACATTATTACATTCAAAAGGTTTTGCCAGTGCATCTGTTGACAGGGTGGTGATAGATTCCATGTCGGCGGAAGTTGAGCTTTTTCTCGGAGAAAAATACCAGTGGTCTCATATTCAGGTGAAACCCGAAGATGAAGACCTTCTGAAATCAATACGCATGCCCCAAAAGGTTTTATCGGGGAATGTGGATGTGAATAACCTGAATGTGTGGCAGCAGAAAATTCTTGACTACCTCGAGGAAAATGGTCATCCTTTCGGTAAAGTATTTCTCGACAGTATTGCGATTGATGGACAGTTTATCAGTGGAATTTTAAAAATAGACCGCGGTCCATTGTATAGAATCGATAGCATCCGTATCAATGGCGATGTAAAGGTGAGCAATAGTTTCATGCAACGTTACCTCGACATTCCGAATGGCAGTATTTACAATAAGAAAAAACTGCAGAATATCTCAAACCGCCTGGCGCAGTTAACTTACCTGCAGGAAGATCGCCCATCCGACCTTGTTCTGATGGGAAGCGGTTCCATTTTAAATATTTACGTTAAGGCCCGGCGAACAAGCCAGGCAAACATCCTGGTAGGTTTGTTACCCAACAGCGTTCAGACACCCGGTGAAAAAAATAAATTTCTTCTGACCATAGATGCAAACGTTTTATTGCGGAACGCCCTGGGTTCCGGAGAAACCATTGGCCTTTTATGGCAGCAACTACAAAAAAGGTCACCCAGGTTAAACCTCTTATATGAACAACCTTATTTTGCCCACTCACCATTCGGGTTAACTTTTACTGTTGATATGTACAAACAGGACAGTCTGTATCTGAATATCAACATGAATCTTGGTACCAATTACAGGCTCGAAGAAAGAAAGATTACTTCAATTTTTTTGCAAAGGAGACAGACGATTGTAAGTGGTATCAATTCAAATGAGATTATCCAGTCAAAACAACTTCCGCAACAGGTGGATGTAAGTTCCTGGAACCTGGGTGTAGGTTACCAGTTTAATAATACAGATTACCGTTTTAATCCAAGGAAAGGAAATGAACTGGCGGTTACGGGTACTACAGGTCTAAAAAAAATCAGAAAAAATAGCCAGATCCTCGATCTTGAAGACCCGTCGGATCCTTCATTCAAATTTGAAAGTTTGTATGATACCCTGAAACTAAAAGCTTACCAGTTCAGATTCATTGGTACGGCAGCTCATTTTTTTCCTCTGGGGAAACAGAGTACGATCAAGGCTGGAGTCAATACCGGAATTTATCAAAGTGATAGTTATTTCCGCAATGAACTCTTTCAGATAGGTGGTTTTAAATTATTGCGCGGATTTAATGAAGAAAGCCAGTTTGTTTCTAAATATGTAATAGGAACAGTTGAATACAGGTTACGCCTTTCTCTTAATTCCATGCTGTTTGCATTTACTGACGGGGGATACGGAAGACATGAACTTGACACTGAAAAAGATCATACTTATTTCGGAACCGGAGTAGGATTATCCTTTGAAACAAAAGCCGGAATTATTAATCTTGCCTGGGCAGTTGGAATGAGAGATGATGAACAACTCAACCTTAGGCAATCCAAAATTCACGTTGGTCTTGCCAGCTTTTTCTGATTTCTTTGCTGCTGTAATCCATGCTGAAAAAATTTATCCTTATATATGTCCTGTTCATTAGCATCCATGCATTTGGCCAGGATACTTTGCCGCCACCTGCACAGGAGCCCCCGCCTGATACTGCAGTTGCTGCTCCACCTGTGATCAGGATTCCTAAAAAGCCTTTGATACGAAGAAAAGATACAACTGCTGTGGCGGATACATTTCAGAGTGTAAGAACGTTACTGAAATTCACAGGTATTTCATTTGATACCATGGTGTTAACTCAACATCCTTATTTCTCTTTTACCAATCCCGTGAGGTATTCGGTATCTGTAAAACAATGGACAGGAAAAGAAACCATTTTTTACAGCATGATTGCTCTGCTGTTATTTTTTGCTCTTATCAGGAATGGTTTCAGAAAATATATCCAGGATCTGCTAAAAATTTTTCTTCGAACGTCGGTCAACCAGCGCCAGATCAAAGAACAGCTGTTACAAAGTCCGCTACCATCTTTGTTACTGAATATTTTTTTTCTTCTCAGTGCAGGGATGTTTATACCTCTCATTCTTGGTTTTTTTCAAATTGCAGAAGGATACAATTTCTGGATGCTGTTTGTGTATTCGATGTTAGGATTACTCATCATTTACACGCTAAAGTTCATTTCACTCAAGATTCTGGGTTGGATATTCCAGGTAAGGGAAGTCGTCGATTCCTACATTTTTATTGTTTTTACAACCAATAAAGTCCTGGGTATGGCACTTCTTCCATTTCTTGTGGTTCTGGCTTTTACTTATGGGTTTATTCATGAAGCAGCAATGAACCTCAGCATTTTATTTATTGTTGTACTTTTTGCATACCGGTATTTCCTTTCTTATACTTCTATACACCGGCTAATCAAGATCAGCTTTTTCCATTTTTTGTTGTACCTGTTTGCTTTTGAAATCGTTCCCCTTCTGCTGATTAACAAACTGTTGTTTAGATTATTGGGGGAAACGTATTAAATTTGCAAAAGTTAGCCGACACCCAATATGGTAAAAAACGGGGTTAAGGCCGCCATTGCGGCTACCATCAAGAAAAAAGTACTCATTACTCAACCGAGGCCCGATAGCGATAAATCGCCCTATTTCGAACTCAGCAGAAAATATGATGTTGAGTTGGATTTTCATCCATTTATACGACTCGAAGCCATACCAGCTAAGGAATTCCGGAAACAAAAAATTGACATTCAGAACCATACCGCTGTAATTTTTACAAGCCGGAATGCTATTGATCATTTCTTCCGTGTATGTGAAGAAATGAAAGTGAGTGTTTCCCAGGATACAAAATATTTCTGCATTACCGAAGCAGTAGCCCTTTACCTCCAGAAGTTTATTTTATACCGTAAGCGTAAGGTTTTCTATGGTGCTGACGGCAGCAATAAAAGCCTTTTTGACGTCATCAATAAGCACAAGAACAACGAGAAATTGTTGTATGTATGTTCTGAAAACCAGCAGGATAGCGAGATCACAGGATGGCTTAAAGCCAACAACTGCGATTTCTCACTTGCATTTATGTACCGTACAGCCAGCAATGACGTGAAAGAAATTCTTGACAGGAAGGAATATGATGTGATCTGTTTCTTTACACCAAGCGGGGTAAAAAGTCTTTTCGATAATGTTCCCAAGTTCAAGCAAAACGGAACTGTTATCGGCGCCTTTGGCAACAATACTTCCAAAGCCATTGAAGATGCCGGACTAAAACTCGGCATCAAAGCTCCTGAACCACAAACGCCTTCCATGGTTGCCGCACTTGAGAAGTTTCTCAACTCCGAATCAAAGAAAAAATAGTATCCCCAGTGTCCCCGAAACTGGAACTTGGATCAATCGTTCAATATTTTTTTTCAATTTCTTTATTCCTGTTGTTTTAATCCCTAACCCCACTTCGATATTCGTTATTCGATATTCGTTATTCGATATTCTAACACCCTTTCCCAATGCCTCATTCCAATCGCCTCATAAATGAATCAAGTCCTTATCTTCTGCAGCATGCGCATAACCCGGTTGACTGGTATCCATGGGGTGAAGAAGCATTCAACAGGGCGAGAACTGAAGACAAACCAGTTCTTGTAAGCATTGGGTATGCCGCCTGTCACTGGTGTCATGTGATGGAACGTGAGAGTTTTGAAAATGAAGAAGTCGCAACCCTGATGAACAGGAATTTTATCAACATCAAGGTAGACCGCGAAGAAAGGCCTGATGTGGACCACATTTACATGGATGCTGTGCAGGCTATGACGGGAAGTGGCGGATGGCCGCTGAATGTATTTCTTACTCCAGACAGAAAGCCTTTTTATGGTGGTACTTATTTTCCGCCAAGGCCTGTGTTTAACAGGGCATCGTGGCCAGATGTACTTACAAGTATTTCACAGGCTTATCGTGAAAGGAAAAATGAAGTGGAAAGCCAGGCTGCAACACTTACCGAACATATCAGGGCATCCAATTCATTCGGCATCAACCCGGCTGGAAAAGAGGTTTTTTCCCACGAAAAAGTTGACGAAGCTTACTCGAATATATTGAAGCAATCGGACCGACAGTGGGGTGGCTTTGGAAGGGCGCC
>JBJMLW010000052.1:0-6424 GCA_045805105.1 Flavisolibacter sp.
AAGCATTTTCTTATTTCCCTTTGTAAGGTTCTTTATATTATAACCGGAAAGTACCTGCAGGAAAACAATGACAATAATGCCGCCTAGAAATACCCACAAAAAAATGTATCTGAATTCGGGTTTACGCATTCATAATCAAACTGTATCCGAAAATACAAAATGACACGCGCTCAGGAATGCTTGGAGTGAAGGATATTTTTTTTGAAGAATTTGATCACCAGGTAAATAAAGAAAAAAGTGCCAAGCAGGCTCGGTAGTAAAATACCGATCCTCCTGGCTGCGAAAAGTTCGTTCAGCAGAAAATACTCTGAGATGATCAGGAGAAAAAGAAATAAAATAAATATTAAAAAATTCTTCATACTGAAAAAGAAAAGGCCACTTATCCAGGCAGCCGTTCCCTGTAATTTCGATGATTTGAATACAATGATTGTGTTTAACAGTTAGTTCGGTTGCGACCTGGAATCATTGTACCCCGAAACACGGGTACCAGACCTTGGACATTGTCCTTGACGTAAAAGTAAACTGGGTTTTCCTGTCAGAATGAACTCTTAGTCCAGACCTGATGACAGTTCGGTGAAGAGGAATTAAACCACGGTGAATTTAAAGCAGGTTGAGACGCTTATTCAGGTTCGATTTATGGGTATCAGCAACAGGAATTGTTATTTTACCAATACTAATAGTGCCTTCCTGGATATAATCTATTTTATTGATGGCAACGATATAGCTCCTGTGAACCCTGATGAATTTTGACGCAGGAAGTTTTTCTTCAATAGACTTTAAAGTTGCATGAACAACATGAAATTTCTGAGGGGTATGCACTTTTACATAATCACCCATTGCTTCCAGAAAAAGTATATCGTCAATGCTTATGCGCTTTAGTACACCATTGTCCTTAACAAAAACAAAACCTTGTTCTTCTACCTTCACTTCTTCCTTATTGCTTTCCAGCGCTTCAGTTGCCTTTTCGATAGCCTGTCTGAACCTGGGAAATGCAAGAGGTTTTACAAGGTAATCAACCACATTCAATTCAAATGCTTCAACAGCATAATCTTTTTTGGCGGTAGTGAAAATAATCAGTGGCCTGTTCACTCCAAGGTTTCTTGTAAGATCAAGACCGCTCATACCCGGCATTTCAATGTCAAGAAGTAAAAGGTCAATGTCCGAGTTATTCAGAGCTGTAAGTGCTTCAGTGGCATCACTGCATTCAGCAATCAGTTCAAGTTGATTTATCTGGCTTACCAGTTGTTTCAATGCCATGCGGGCCATCTTGTTATCGTCAACAATTATGCATTTCATGGTTAAAGGGTAATAACAAATATAGTAATGAACACCGTGGTCTTGGGAATAATGAGCAGGAAATCCTGCTCATATATTTATTTGATACCAATTACAGGCAACGACTTTTGTCTCACCAGCTCATTGAATGCTGCAACATCCTTCTGCTTTAACCGTGCCAGTTTTTCAATCTGAATATCGATTTGTGAAGCAAGGTCAGCATAAACTTCCCTAACCTGCCTGCTGGGTGCAAAATTGCCACTGTTGGCGGCATCAAAAACACCGGAGAGCTTATCATTAAGCCTGATAGGATAATTCAGCACATCCTGTCCACTCTTTGATTTTGTCTGGTAAAGTGCTTCCTCTATTGATGTCAGTTGTTTATTAATACTGTCCGCCATCTGTTTTACTTCCTTTGGAACATCCTTACCCTGCAATGCGATGAAGGAATTGATCTGTGTGCGTAATGAACGGACATCCTTTATTGCCTTCTGTGTTTCATTAAATTTATCTTTCACCTGGTTGAGGAATACAAACTGCGCTTCATATTCTTCTGGCGTAACCTTGTAGTTCGGGTCAGGCCTGATTGAAAAAGGAACATCTACAGAATCGCGTTCAACTTTCAATCGTGCATAATAATTTCCTGGCGCTGCAAGAATAGCACCCGGAATACCATTCCAGAGAATCATGCTTTCTATCCGTTCTGCTTCCGGATAACGCATATCCCACACAAACTGGTTCATTCCTTTTGCTATTTCTAATTTTGACGCAGCTTCTTTTGCATCTGTTGTGAAGGATTTGATCAGTTTATGATCCATGTCAAAAATTGTAACAGCCGCCTTTGCAGAATCACCAATATTTTTTACAAAATAATTTATTACAACACCTGCAGGCGGATTGGTTCCGGCATTTCGTGGCGTTCCGAAATTCTGGCTGAATGGCGATCCGGGCATCCTGTATGCCGGCCTTATATCAAACACATGAAGATTTTCTGAAGATGGTATTGAATTGACTTGCTGAAGCAGCGTAAGATCATCAAGCACATAAAAAGCGCGTCCCTGCGTTGCAACAACAAGATCATTTTCCTTGATAGTAAGATCTGTAACAGGAACAACAGGAAGGTTCAGCTGAAATTTTTTCCAGGTGTTACCATCATCATAAGAAATATACATTCCATATTCTGTTCCAGCATATAACAAACCTGGTCGTTTCTGATCAGCACGAACCACACGGGTGAAGTCTGTTTTCGCAATACCGTTGGTGATCAGCTTCCAGGATTTTCCATAATCTTCTGTTTTGTAGATATAAGGTGTAAAGTCATCGCTTTTATACTTTGTACCCACTGCGTACACTGCACCCTTTTTGAAAGGATCTGCATCAAGACTGTTCCACATTATCCATTTCGGTGCTCCGGCAGGTGTTACATTACTCCAGTTTTTGCCACCATCTTTACTAACGTGTATCAGTCCATCATCACTTCCGGTCCATAACAGGTCCTTCTCAAAAGGTGATTCCATTGCAGTAAAAATGGTACAGTAATATTCAACAGATGTATTATCCTTCGTAATCGGACCACCGCTCGATGCTTGTCTTGATTTATCATTTGTAGTCAGATCAGGTGAGATCTGCTCCCAGGTTTGTCCTTCATTTTCTGTTGCAAAAAGAACATTACCCGCCGTATATAATTTTTTTGGATTGTGCGGCGAGAAAAATATGGGAAAGTTCCACTGGAAACGATATTTAAGTACATCAGCTCCCGCTCCCATAGGATTATCGGGCCATGGCGATACTGCACGGTTCTCACCTGTTTTATGGTCAAGTCGTGAGATGTATCCGCCATAATTTCCACCATACACAATTTCAGGATTCAAAGGATCTGCAACAACATAACCACTTTCAGCGCCGGCGGTAGGTTGCCAGTCGCTTTCACTGATTGCAGAACCAGCTGTTCTGCTTTTTATGCGAATGGTGGAATTATCCTGTTGTGCTCCAAGGATGCGGTAAGGAAATGAATTGTCTGTTGTTACACGATAGATCTGTGCTGTTGGCTGATTGTTATAATTGCTCCAGTTGTCTCCACCATCAAAAGAAACCTGTGCACCACCATCATCCGCCACGATCATCCTGCTACCATTTTCCGGGTCGATCCACAGGTCGTGATGATCACCATGCGGTGTGCGAAGCGACTGAAATGTTTTCCCTCCATCCCTGCTTCTCATGAAGTTCACATTCGGTGCATACACCGTGTTTTCATTTTTAGGATCAACAAATACTTTTGAATAATACCAGGCACGCTGGCGAATATTATTGTCATTGCTGGTAAGTGTCCATGTATCACCTGCATCCTGCGAAACGAACATGCCACCATTGGCATTTTCAATCAGCGCATAAATTTTATCGGGATTGGAAGGTGCAACGGCCACACCTGTAATTCCCCAGACACCTTTGGGAAGACCTTTTTTCTTTGAAAGATCTATCCATGTTTCACCACCATCCGTACTTTTCCATAAACCGCTTCCTTCACCCCCGCTTTCCATGCTGTAGGGTGTGCGAAGTGCGCGCCATGTACCGGCATACAAAACTTCTGCATTGCCGGGTTCCATTACAAGGTCTGAAGCACCTGTCTGATTATTGACAAATAATACTCTTTTCCAGTTTTTTCCTCCATCAGTTGTTTTATAAACACCACGCATTTCATTCGGGCCAAACAAATGTCCCATAACTGCGGCCCATACAATGTCCGGGTTTCTCGGATGAACTAGAATGCGTATGATGTGGCGGCCATCTTTCAACCCAATATTCTTCCACGTGCGACCACCATCATCACTCTTCCACATTCCTTCAAGTCCTTCACTTACATTACCTCTCATGGTATTTTCGCCTTCACCTACATAAATTACATTTTCATCGGACGGCGCCACGGTAACTGCACCAATTGTTCCGCCAAAATATTTATCTGATATGTTTTTCCAGTTGTTTCCTCCATCCATGGTTTTCCATACGCCTCCGCCTGTCGCTCCAAAATAAAATGTATTCTTGTTCGTGTAACTGCCGGTTACAGCGCCGCTGCGCCCGCCTCGGAATGGTCCTACAAGACGGAATTTCATTTTTGATAGAAATGCTGAATCGGAATTGTCGGGTAAACTTTTTTTTGCGGTTCGCTGGGCAGTTGAAGAAATGCAGAAGAACAATGCAAGCAAAGCAAATAAATTTCTCATGTAGTGTGATTAGGGTTCAAAAGTTACAACCGGAAGCCTGTTTGAAAAAAAGTTTTTAATGATCGCCCGGAATCACACATTAATTTTTCAATAGCTTTAGCCATGGCAGATACTTTCAATGTGGAAGGCAATTTGGTTGATCTCCACCAGGAAAAAATTTATCCCGCACGTGTGGTAGTCAATGAAGACAGGATAACAGAAATAATTCCTCTTGATGCTGTCAGCACACCTCACTTTATACTTCCCGGCTTTATCGATGCCCATGTTCATATCGAAAGTTCGATGCTCATCCCTTCCGAATTTGCACGCCTTGCAGTTGTACATGGTACCATTGGTACAGTAAGTGATCCACATGAAATTGCGAATGTGTGCGGAATGAAGGGCATTGACTTCATGATCGAGAATGGAAATACAGTTCCGTTCAAATTCAATTTCGGAGCACCGAGTTGTGTACCAGCTACCGTTTTTGAAACGGCAGGCGGAGCCATCACTGCCAGTGATATTGAAAACCTGATGAGACGAAAAGAAATTCTGTACCTCAGTGAAATGATGAATTTTCCTGGCGTTCTTCATGGAGATCCGGAAGTATTAAAAAAGATTGCTGCTGCACAAAAGAATAAAAAGCCGGTTGACGGGCATGCGCCGGGACTTGTGGGAGAACAGGCAAAGAAATATATAGATGCAGGCATCTCTACCGACCATGAATGTTTTACAGCGCACGAGGCGCTCGACAAATTAAAATATGGAATGAAAATCATTATCCGTGAAGGAAGCGCAGCAAAAAACTTTGAAGCACTGGCTGAACTGCTGAATGATTACAGCGATCAGATGATGTTCTGCAGTGACGACAAACATCCGGACAGCCTTGTTGAAGGTCATATCAACCAGCTGTGCGCCCGTGCCGTAGCAAAAGGTATCAATGTTTTCAATGTTTTGAGAACCGCCTGTGTTAATCCTGTCAATCATTATAAATTAAAATGCGGCCTGCTACGTAAAAATGATTTTGCTGACTTTATTATCGTGAAAGACCTGAAGCAGTTTGAAGTATTGAAAACTTATATTAATGGCAAGCTTGTAGCGGAAAATGGCAAATCACTCATTCCCGTTCCGGCTTCAGATGCTGCACCTGTAAATCAGTTTCGATGTACCACAAAAAAAACATCTGATTTTATCATGAATGCTACCGGGAACATCCCTATCATTGAAGCACTTGACGGCCAGCTGATCACCAACAAAATATCTGCAACTATAAAGACCCTTGAGGGAAATGCCATAAGCGATACAGAAAATGATATTCTGAAAATTGTTGTTGTAAACCGTTATGCCGACGCACCTGTATCCAAAGGTTTCATTAAAAATTTCGGACTAAAAAGAGGTGCCATTGCTTCCTCTGTTGCACATGACTCTCATAACATTGTTGCAACAGGAGCAGATGATGATAGCATCTGCAGAGCTGTAAATCTTGTCATCAAAAGCAGCGGTGGAGTTAGTTGTGTTGATGGTGGTGATGAAATGATTGTTGAACTTCCTGTTGGCGGACTAATGAGCCAGGATAATGGATATATCGTTGCAGAAAAATATGCTGCTATTGACAGGATGGCAAAAAATCTCGGATCGAAGCTTTCGGCACCTTATATGACCCTTTCATTCATGGCACTACTGGTAATTCCGCATCTTAAACTGAGTGATCTTGGCTTGTTTGATGGTGACAGTTTTTCAATCGTTTCTCAATGACTTTCGCTAAAGTATTTCTGGAAATAACGGAGAATGTCACTTTCAGCAGAAAAATCATAATTCACCAGGTCTGCTTCCTGTTCTTTGTTTAGTGCGAGTGTTGAAGCAATATTGGTTCCACTGGCCTTCAGCCTTGTAAGTTTTTTTGTTGACTTATTAAAAATGTAATAGGAGACCTCAAGGTCAAATACCTTTCT
>JBJMLW010000053.1:0-3416 GCA_045805105.1 Flavisolibacter sp.
AGTTGATTTTCTCAAAATTGATATTGAAGGTGCCGAATGGGATGTGATCCGCGATTGCCGTGGAAATCTTCCAAAAGTGAAGAATCTTTTTCTGGAATACCATGGAAAAGTGAATGACACCCGTAAGCTGAATGACCTCCTTGATATTCTACATGAAACAGGTTTTATGGTGTATGTGCGCAATGCTGCAGATAACCTTGATCATCCCTTTGTAGAAAAACGCACAAATACACCTTATGATGTTCAGCTAAATTTATTCTGTTACAAGTAACCCATGGAAAAAGCGCCACTGATTTCTGTTGTCATCCCCTGTTATAATGATGGAATTTATCTTCCTGAAGCCCTGGCTCATTTGCATAAACAAACACTGCAGAATTTTGAAGTGATTATTGTAAATGACGGATCTACAGACACAACAACATTGAATATATTGAAGCAGGTGGAAACAGGAAATGTGCGGGTGTTACATAAAGAAAATGGAAGAATGTCTTCTGCCAGGAATCATGGTGTAGCACATGCAAAAGGCACTTTTATTGCTGCACTGGACGCTGATGATTATTTTGAACACACTTTCTTTGAAAAGGCTATTGATATTCTTAACAGGAAAGAAAATATAGCGGTTGTAACAAGTTATATACAGTTGTTTGGTACCATCAATAAATTATCGAGGCCCAGGGGCGGTGGGGAAAACAACTTTCTTTTTTCCAGCCAGTGTCCCGCGTGTGCCATGGTTCGAAAATCCGTATGGAATGATGTGGGTGGATATGATGAAAATATGCGATATGGTTATGAAGACTGGGAGTTTTATATCCGCGTCACGCAAAAAGGTTTGACGGTGCACGTGATACCTGAAAAATTATTGTTTTACAGGCAGACAGCTAAATCCACTCATAAAAATGATACGCTCACACACCGTACTGAGTTGATACAATACATCGTTGACAAACATAAAGACTGGTACCTGCGAAAAATTACTGAACTGATCACAAATGAAGAAGTGATTTACAGGAATAGCCGGGTCTCTTACCAGGTGATTTCGGAATTATTAAAGAACAGAATTACGGGGAAATACAAGGCTAAGAGGTAAAGGAGAAGAAAGGGATTGGGGTTGGGGATTAGGTATTGGGTATTGGGATTAGAGGATTCGGATTGGGATTGGGCATTATTGTAATTATTGAAAGTGTTATTATATGTTGTTCTCGTTTGTGAAGTTGCAAAAGAAGATTATTGATTTGCAGGACACTTCTAATTTCTAATTCCCTTTAACACGACTCTGTGCACCTGAGTTGAGTTGTATAAGTTTTTCCAGGAAAATATTCATTCCCTCCCTTTTCTCCTTTGTCAGGTTGTAACTGATATTCTTTTTATAATATTCATCAAGATTATAAACACCGTAAGGATTTTCTTTTATCACGTCGGGTAAGTGTTTTAATCCTTCGCTGTTTGCTTCATTGAATTGATTTACAAAATCAGAAGGAAGTGTTTTATTGGCAATCCAGGCAGCAAATACAAATGGCAGCCCGGTATGTTTTTGCCACGCTTCTCCCAGGTCATAAATAAATTCGGATTTCAATCGTTGCTGCAGTGCCCTGTCGCCGATAACAACGCCTGCAGTAGAACCTTTAATTTGTTCCCTGAAATCTTCACCGGCAGCATCAACAAATTGTACATCTTTTTTCCAGTATTCGTGCAACAGAATTTTAGCAAGGTTCACCGAAGTGCGGGACTGGTAATCGAGATATACTTTTTTCACCTGTTCAATAGGCACCTGGCTGAATATGCAAACTGATGCTACAGGACCAGTGCTTCCAATACAAAATTCAGTGACAATGTTCCAGTCTTTCAACTTTAAAGTTGCTGCAACGGGTATCAGGCCCACATCTACCTGGTCGTCAATCAACATTTGTGCGATTCTTGCCGGATAATCTTCAATCAGTTCAATTTCATGGATGATTGGATGTCTTTTTATTCCGTACAATAAGGGTTTTGTATTCAAATAGCTTACGGCAGCAACACGGATCTTCGTCAAATGATTTAGTTTTGGCAGCGAAGATAAGGAAGCTGCGAGCGGCGAGCTGCTAGCTTCGAGACTAGTCGTGAAAATGACGAATGTTAATTATTCCGTTTATTGTATCTAGTATGGTCCATAGTCCATGGTCCATCGTCCATGGTCTATTGTCTATGGTCTAAATTTTTGACTTTTTAATTCTGACATCAATACATGCAATTAACCTCCCTCTCCGCCATTTCTGCGATCGACGGCCGTTACCGTAAACAGGTTCAGCAACTCGATGAATATTTTTCTGAATTTGCCCTGATGAAATACAGGGTATTGGTGGAGGTTGAATACCTTTTATTGTTATCGCAGAAAAAATTTTTCAAGCTATCGGACAAAGCCCGTAAGGAACTCAATAAAATAAAAGATGATTTCGGACCAGAGGATGGACAGGAGATCAAACAGATCGAGCACCAGACAAATCATGATGTAAAAGCGGTTGAATATTTCATCAAGCAGGAACTTGAAAAAATCGGTGAAAAGGAAATCAAAGAATGGGTACACTTTGGATTAACATCACAGGATATTAACAATACTGCCATACCGCTTTCATGGAAACATGCACTTGAATTTGAATACCTGCCTGTACTCTTGAACCTGAATAAGGAAATAAAACTTCTTGCCAAAGAATGGAAAGCCATTCCGATGCTTGCTCATACGCATGGACAGCCTGCCACTCCAACAAGTCTTGGAAAAGAATTCATGGTTTTTGCTGAACGCATCGAGAACCAGATCGAACTGTTGATCAACATACCGGTTAGTGCAAAATTTGGAGGTGCTACCGGCAATTTCAATGCCCACGTGATTGCCTATCCGAAAACAGACTGGATCAAATTTGCAAATGAATTCGTTGAGGGTGTGCTGGGTTTACAACGATTACAATTCACCACCCAGATAGAGCACTACGACAACATGGCTGCGGCTTTTGACAATATGAAGCGGATCAATAACATCATGATTGATTTATGCCGCGATGTCTGGACGTATATCTCGATGGATTATTTCAAACAAAAAACCAAAAAGGGAGAGATTGGTTCATCAGCAATGCCCCATAAAGTGAATCCCATAGATTTTGAAAATGCAGAAGGAAATTTCGGACTCGCCAATGCACTTTTTGAATTTTTATCTTCAAAACTTCCGGTTTCAAGGTTACAGCGCGACCTAACGGATTCTACGGTTTTACGGAATATCGGTCTTCCATTTGCACATACGTTACTTGCTTTTAAATCACTCGAAAAAGGCTTGAATAAACTCGTGCTGAACGATGAAAGAATATACCAGGATCTCAATGATAACTGGGCTGTTGTGAGCGAAGCTATCCAGACCATTCTGAGAAGGGAAAATTATCCAAATCCTTATG
>JBJMLW010000054.1:0-3763 GCA_045805105.1 Flavisolibacter sp.
AGAGAAGGCAGGTTTTATTTACTAATTGTTCATCTCATAATCATTTGCCAGTGGGTAATACTTACAATCAAATCAACCATGATCAATATTTGCCGATGGCAAATCACGATTCAAACCAATACTTTGATATCCCAATACCTTACCTTAATACCGTTTGCACATAAAATGTCCTAATTCCCTAATCCTAATTCCCAATTCCCTTCCCTTCTCTACTCCCTTTCCTCATGCCTTACCACTTTCTTTTCTCTGAGTAAATGCTTGAACCTGCTGAATGTTTCCGGCTGAATATTCAGGTAGGAGGCGAGGTATTTTTGCGGAACGCGCTGGAGCAGTTCAGGGTTCTTGTGTACAAAATCAATAAATCTTTCTCTTGGCGTAAGCCGGATCATATTCATCTGCCAGCGGTCTTTGATCACCATGGTAAAAGTGATCACCAGCCGCCCAAGCCGCTCCATCTTATGACTGCTTGCATACAGTTTTTCGAGATTTTCGTAAGTAACAGAAACCAGTGTGGTATTTTCTATGGCTTCGATGGAATATTCAGATTCTGTTCTGCTGTGAAATGATTCCTGTGAATGGATGATATGGCCTTCTGTGGAGATTTGCGTGTTGATTTCTTCTTTTCCTTTGACATAAAATTTCCTGACTAGTCCCTTGGAGACAAAATTCAGAAAATCCTCCACCTCTCCTGCTTTCGTAATGGTTTGTTTTTTCCGGAAATGCCGCACTTCAATATACGGCCTGACAAACCTGTCAAAATCATCTTCAGTGAGATCGACAAACTTATGGAGGAACTGAAAAAATGGACGTATGTTATCCATGTGCCGTTTTCAAATTGCCCTGACCAACACGCAAAGATTGTACTAAATATGCTTTTGATAAAACCTTAGTTTTGCGGTCAATTAAAAAAAAGGCATCAATGGCACAAAAGATCAAAGTAAAGAATCCCGTTGTGGAACTCGACGGTGATGAAATGACAAGAATTATATGGAAATTCATAAAAGACAAACTGATCCTTCCCTACCTGGATGTTGACATCAAATATTTTGATCTCGGAGTTGAATATCGCGACCAGACGAGTGACCAGGTGACTATCGATGCTGCAAATGCCATCAAGCAATACGGTGTAGGAATCAAATGTGCCACCATCACACCTGATGAAGACCGTGTGAAAGAATTCAAACTGAAGCAGATGTGGAAAAGCCCCAATGGAACCATCAGGAATATTCTTGATGGTACTGTTTTCAGGGAACCCATTGTAATCAAAAATATTCCAAGGCTGGTGACTACCTGGGACAGGCCGATTGTCGTTGGTCGTCATGCCTTTGGCGACCAGTACCGTGCCACTGATTTTGTTGTAAAAGGCAAAGGCAAACTCAAAATTATTTTTGAAGGTGAAAATGGTGAGAAGCAGGAATTTGAAGTGTATAAATTTTCCGGAGAAGGTGGTGTGGCAATGGGTATGTATAATACAGATGAAAGCATCCGTGGTTTTGCACGCAGCTGTATGAATATGGCACTTCAGAAAGGATGGCCGCTCTACCTGAGTACAAAAAATACGATCCTGAAAAAATATGATGGTCGTTTTAAAGATATATTCCAGGAAGTTTTCGATAATGAATTCAAATCAAAATACAAGGAAGCCGGTATTACATACGAACATCGCCTTATCGACGACATGGTGGCATCAGCAATGAAATGGAATGGCGGCTTTGTATGGGCGTGTAAAAATTATGACGGAGATGTACAAAGCGATTCTGTTGCACAGGGATTTGGGTCACTTGGCCTGATGACATCCGTTCTGGTAACTCCAGACGGAAAAACCATGGAAGCCGAAGCTGCGCATGGAACTGTAACAAGACATTTCCGTGAACACCAGAAAGGAAATCCTACTTCCACCAACCCCATTGCATCGATTTTTGCGTGGACAAGAGGTCTTGCGTTCCGTGGAAAACTCGATGGCAACCAGGAACTGGTTGATTTCTGTAATGCACTGGAAGAAGTTTGTATTCAAACGGTAGAAAGCGGTAAAATGACAAAGGACCTTGCGCTGACGATTAAATCAAAAGCAGAACACGGAAAAGATTACTTGTATACTGAGGAATTTCTCGATGCGATTGATACAAATTTGAAGAAGCGAATGAAATAAACTTTTAATAAACCACGGAGACAGAGGGAGCACGGAGTAACACCGTATAAACCTGGGCCCCAGTGCCTCTGTGGTTCAAATTTGATTAACAGCAACTCCATGCACCTCTTCGAATTTTGATAAACATACATTTACATCAGCTGTCGGTATGCCAACTTTCATTCTGCAGAACAATTGGATTTCCTGCTGCATGATTACGCAGCCAAATTTTTTTATTACCATCATCACAGGATTGGCAAGAGTATAATCAAATTCGAGTTGATAAATCTCCAGGACAGGTTTTTCTATTATCGGCGTTAACTGAAGTACAAGAGATGTGGTGGTTTTATAAGCGTTGATCAAACCTGGAACGCCCAGTAACGTTCCTCCAAAATATCTTACCACAACAACGGCCACATTGGTTAATTCCCTGCTATCAATCTGTCCGAGTATCGGTTTTCCAGCGGTTCCGGAAGGCTCACCGTCATCTGATGATCTGAATTGATCGCCTGTGAATCCGAACCGGTATGCAAAACAATGATGCGCAGCTTTTGGATGTTCTTCTTTTAATTTCCTCAGGATCTTTTTGAACGATTCTGTATCAGAAACAGGTTCAGCATATGCAATAAAACGACTCCCGCGATCCTTGTATTCAGCCTGTGCGGGATTTTCAATGGTTCGGTAGTGGTTCATTCTGCATGAAAATAAGAAATCATCCATGGTCTATGCTCCATGGTCTATGATCTAATTATTCTTCTGTATGTATGAATCGTATCCGTAAGTATGCCAGTTGTAGAAATGAGTAGATGATCACTTAGTTTTGGAGCCGGAAGACCATTGGTTACAGTCAATTCATTGTTCGTGATCACGCGCGCTTCATCCCAGCTGCCATCATCAATAAATGACTGGAGCAGCTTTGCGCCTCCTTCTATTAAAACTGATTGTATTTGCATCTGGTACAAAGCGTGCATCACCTGGTGAACAAGGTTTGTGTCTTCGCTCACCTGGTAATAATAAATATTTCCCGGCACAAGTGAACTCACAGATGCTTTTTCATCAAGTGTATGTTTTTTTAGGTTGAACACGATAGTTGTCTGCCTTCCATTCAAAAGATTCATTGAAGAAGGCAAAACAAGCTCACGGTCAATCACGAGTCTTATAGGACTTTTCCCCGGCCATAACCTGTTGGAAAGTTCAGGATCATCCATGACCGCCGTGTTGGTGCCAACCAGGATTGACATTTCTTCACTTCGCCATTTGTGAACCATCCTGTTGGTCATGCTATTAGAAATCAGCAGGCGCTGTTGCAACATATCTTTTTCTTTACCTGTATTCCCATCAAATGTTTCATCTAAAGTCCGGGCAATATATCCATCAAGTGTCTGCGCCCATTTCAGTACAATGTATGGTCGATGTTCTGTGTGAAATGTAAAAAAACGATTGTTGATCTGCAGGCATTCCTTTTCAAGAATTCCGGAAATGACTTCAACACCATTGGCTATTAATTTTTCTATTCCTTTCTCAGATGGTCCACCAGAATAATTAGGTTCGAAAGGATCGCGGCATCCGATCACAACAGTTGGAATATGGTTGCGAATAATGAGTTCTGAACATGGAGGTGTTTTCCCGAAATGA
>JBJMLW010000055.1:0-6256 GCA_045805105.1 Flavisolibacter sp.
ATGTAATTGATAACGAAACCTGTAACTATTTGCCACTGGCAAATATGATTGATAACGAAACCTGTAACTATTTGCCACTGGCAAATACTGATTGATAAATGAAACCTGAATTATTTGCCACTGGCAAATACTGATTGATATATAAAAACGCCGGTTGCAACCGGGATTATATCCTTTACATCTTTGCGTGAAACGATGCAAGTATAAATGGGATCTTCAGGAAAGTAAAAGACAAATAAAAAATCAAAAATTATAATTGATGGAATGGAAAGTGCTGGAATCCGAATATTTATTTAAGGAGCCGTGGCTGACAGTAAGGAAGGAAAAGTGCGAATTGCCCAATGGGAAGATTATGCAGGCTTATTATACACTGGAGTATCCCACTTGGGTGAACGCATTTGCGCTGACAGAAGATAACCAGGTGATCATGGTGAAACAATACCGGCATGGCCTGGGAATTATCAGCACGGAAATTCCAGGAGGTGTGGTTGATGAAGATGAAGATCCTGAAACAGCTATGAAAAGGGAATTACTTGAAGAAACAGGATATGAATTCAAATCATTACAACCCCTTGGTGTGATATCCGCCAACCCGGCAACCAGCACAAATTATACACACATGTTCCTCGCAACAGGTGGTAAAAAGGTTTCTGAACAAAAGCTGGATGAAACTGAAGATGTGGAAGTGTGTATTTATTCCATTGCTGAAGTAAAAAAACTTCTTCGTGAAAATAAAATCATGCAGGCGCTGCATGTATCGTGCATTTTTTATTCGTTGGAAAAAATCGAGGGCGGTATTTTGTAATTAAACACGGGGCACAAAGACGCGGAGTTTCAAAGCGCATCACTGTGTCACCGTGTCTCCGTGGTTCGATTCAAGGTTTCTTTCCACTTCTGCTACCAGGAAAATACTGCCGCAAATAATAATGATGTCTTCCGCAACAGCATTTTTCATGGCAGCTGCTAAAGCATCATTGACATCATGCCATACATTTCCATTCAATGAAAAGCCCTTTGCCTTTTCCTGGAGTACTTCTGCATCCATGGCGCGGGGTATGTGAGCCTGTGTAAAATAATAAGAAGCATTCTGAGGAAAAAGTTCAAGAACGTGGTCAACATCTTTATCCTTCACCATACCGATAATAAAATGAACCTGCCTGTATTTCAGAAATGAAAGATGGCGAAGCATCTGTGTAACCCCTTCGGTGTTGTGTGCTACTTCAAGAACTACAATGGGGTTATGATGAATCATTTCCCATCGTCCAAACAGTCCTGTAAGTCTTTTCACATCTTTCAATGCCTTTTCAATTATATCCTGTTGTATGTTTCTGTCATTCAATACCGACAATGCCTGAAGAACTGTAAGTATATTTTTTGACTGATAAATTCCAGGCAGATCTATTTTAAGATTATGTTTTACATTTTCATCTACGCTGTACACTTCAATATCAATTGAATCTTTCTTCAGTATGAAATTTTCAGCGGAATAATGATCCTCTGCAAAAAAAAGAGGTGCATTCTTTTTGAACGCCTGCTCTTCGAAAACTTTGTCAGTGAAAGGATTTCTTTCGCCAACAATTACTGGAACTCCATATTTGATTATTCCGGCCTTTTCGAATGCAATTTTTTCGAGAGTATTTCCCAGCAGGTTCATATGATCCCACCCGATGTTTGTAATGATACTCACAATTGGATCAATAACATTTGTACTATCAAGCCGACCCCCGAGCCCGGTTTCAATAATGGCAATGTCAACCTTATGCAATGCAAAATATTCAAATGCCATAGCAACGGTAATCTCGAAAAAGGAAGGTTCAATTTTTTCAATCAACGGTTTCATTTTACCAACAAAATCCACAACAAAATTTTCATCAGCCATCATTCCATCAATCCTGATGCGCTCACGAAAATCATACAGGTGCGGTGAAGTGTATAACCCGGTTTTAAATCCGGCAGTCTGGTAAATGGAAGCCAGCATATGACTGACAGAGCCTTTGCCATTGGTTCCGGCTACATGAATGCTTTTGAATTTTTTTTGAGGATTTCCAAGCTGATCGCAAAGCGCGATGGTATTGGTAAGATCTTTCTTATATGCAGAACTGCCCACGTGGCTAAACATGGGCAGTGTCTGATAAAGATATTCAATCGTCTGCGTGTATGTCACGCAGCAAAAATATCGCTTGTTATTTTACACTGAAATTCATGATAAGTTTTCGTTGAAAACCTCCTGCTAATTTCGGATAATCCAGTTCCTTAGCTCTACGCAATGCTATGTCATATTGTTTGCTTGATCTTGCTAAGGTTGAACCATTGATCTGGTAAGAAGCAGATTGCAAGCGACCGTTTTCATCCACTACCACATCCAGAGCGATCTTTCCACTTTCATTGAAATCATCCTGAAAACTCTTTGTAGGCATATTTACTACCTGCGCCGATAAAGTCCTTGGTGTTCCGGAGTAATTTTTTCCATTTGGATTTCCGCCAACCACACCCTGGTCTCCACGGCCACCAGTAACGCCTTCGCCTGCTCCTGGCTTATAGGTATCAGCCCCATTTCCGGCTACCGTTCCACCACGTGTTCCATTCATTAATGCCTTGGGTCTTGGAGGAGCAGGTGTGGGAGGAATAGGTGTTGGCTCTATGTGGGTTTTTACAACCTTACTTTCAGAATTTATTTTCGTAGCCGTTGGTTTACTTACCACAGGCTTTACTACCGGCGGTGCTTCATGACTGGTTTCATTTTCATTGGATACATCCTTTACATCTTCTGCTGCAGAAGACGCTGGCGCGGGTGAATTGTATGCTACCTGTTGTGCAGGTGATGCATCCCCGGGCGACAGGGGCTGATCTGTTCCTGATCCGGTAAGGCTATTTCCCATGTTGATCTCCACAAAGTCATCCACAACCGGCTGAATATTCTGAGGGATTGCCCACTTTACAAAAATGATAAGAAGAAGAATCAACCCTGCAAGACCAGCTGTATAGGCCATAGCACGGATATTTTTCTGCCTTTCAAATTCTGCTGATAATGTGACCAGGTTGTTCATAACATAAAGGTTATTGTTTTGACAATGAAACGCGGCAAAAGTTAGAAAAATTGCCCGGAAAATGCGAGTATAAAGGAATGTTTTAACAATTAACCAATTTTGCGGTACCACATGTAAGGCATGTTTTTCATTAAAGCTGCAATGATCAACCACCTCGGACTGATATATGCAACCCTTTTATTTTTACTGATTGCATTTATGATCTGTGTCGCTGCTTTTTCAACCGGGACTACCCAGAATTGCCGGTTTCCTTTAGCCATTTTAGTATCAACGAAACCTGGCCGTATGTCTGTAATGAAAATTTTCTTTTTAATTCTTTCAGCCTTTATAGAGAGGCCTTCTGCATAATTACTCATGAATGCTTTGCTGGCACTATAAGCAGGCGTCCAGCTGTTACCACGTAAACCCGCTACCGAGGAAGTTAAAGCAATATGACCATAGCCTTGTTTAACAAAGTAGTCAAATGCAAAGGATACAATATCTACAAAAGCCAATACATTGGTCAGTGTTGTTTTTCTTTCAATGTTCCAGTCAACTGTGCGGGAGGGTTCTCCATAACCTGCGTTATAAATCAAAAGGTCAAGACCACCCAGTTCACGAACCAGGCTTTCAACCTTCGATCGGTTATCGCTTTCCGTTACGTCAAATGCTGACCCGGTTATTTTACCCGGGTATTTTGAAATTAATTCACCTATCAGATTTTCCCTTCTTCCGGTAATGCCAACCTTCCAACTATCCTCAACGTATTTACAGGCAAGATGGTAGCCAATTCCGGATGTGGCTCCTATTATGATAACTTTTTTCTGTACCATCTGGAATGTAATGCGTGTCCTTCAATAATATATCATTTATAAACAAAAAAATCAGACATGAAAAGAAAAACACTTTCCTGGTTTGCTATTCCATCACTTGCGTTTTTGTTATTCAGTTCTTCCGGATGTGATAAGAAAGATGATAACCCCGCACCACCACCTGCTGATGATATTTATACAATCAGTGCAACAATGTCCGGTGCGAATGAAGTACCTGCAAATACCACCACAGGTTCTGGTACAACAACAGGGACTTACAATGCAACAAAAAACCTGCTCACGTACAGTGTAAGCTGGACCGGATTAACAGGTCCTGCAACAGTAGGGCATTTTCATTCTCCGGCAGTTGCTGGTGCCAACGCAAGCCCATTGGTATTTTTCCTTCTGCAGAATAATGGAACTGCAGGTACAGCAAGCGGAAGTGCAACTCTTTCTGATACTCAGGAGGCCGATTTACTTGCAGGTAAATTTTATTCCAATATTCACACAGCTGCAAATACAGGTGGAGAAATCCGTGGACAGGTAGCCGCTACCAAATAATTAATTCCCTGATGAACTTGCCTGCCTGTTCCCTACAGGCAGGTATTTTTCTAATGCAATCATTCCGGATATCGGGCCGGGTAATAATATTAAAGATGCATAACTGCCCATTGCCTCTATAGCCGGCTTCATTAACTGGATACTGATGATGGTTATTGAAAAACCAATGCATGTTACTATTGTCAAGGCTGTTCCCTTATGAGCAAAACCAGCAGATGTAGCAACCAGTGTTGAAAATTGCGGTGAATCTGCAACTACACTTATCCCCCAGACAACCATAATTCCAAGAAAAATAATTTCAGCAGAATGTATAAAAAACGGGAGCAGTAAACAGCATGTTGCTGATAGCAGCATAGAATAGAATGCAACTTTTTTACTTCCGATATATTTTGAAAGAAAACCGCCGGTAATACATCCTGCACAGCCAGCGCCAATAACAAGAAACGACCACAGGGAAAGATCAATAGCAGAATTATTCTTCTGATTGTACATCCGTAAAATTTGCGGAATAAAAGCCCACAGTGCATACAGTTCCCACATATGACCAAAATAACCGAATGCTGAAGCCCGGAAATTTCTATTTCTGAAATCTGAAAAAGCACCTTTGATATTCAATAATTTTTTTGAATCATGATATGTTGACGGAACTAGAAAGAAGATGAATAATCCCCCCGTTACAGCGAGTGCAGAAGTAAAAAAAAGTACATCCTGCCATTTGAAATTTTTTAATTCAGTTTTCATGATATGCGGAAATGCAGTTCCCAGAACAAGCGCTCCTACAAGAAAACCCAAAGCATTACCAAGTTTCCGTGGAAAACAATCTGCAGCGATTTTCATGCCTACAGGATATATTCCTGCGAGAAAAAAACCTGTAGTAAAACGAAAAATATAAAACAGTTGTAAATCATTTGCAGTCCATACCAGCATAAAATTTGCAGCAGCAGCTGCAAGTGAGGAGAAAAGAAAAACGCGTGGTGCAGGATAACGGTCTGCAATTCCTCCAAGGGAAAATATCAAAGTGCCGGCAATAAATCCAAATTGAACTATGGAAGTTATACTGGAAAAGTTTCCTGAAGATCTTATATCAGCAAGGATGGCATTACCGGTAAACCAGAGAGATGTTCCTGCAAACTGGGCAAATACGATCACCGGTAAAAGAAATTTGTCCGATACCCTGGGTGGCATAATTAAAATTAGTGCGCAAAGTCCAGATCAAACTTTCCATGGATCCTTTCCAATGGAGGATTGAAGTATCCATATTTCAATCGTGGAAATTCTTCTTTCAGTAATTCCATCAGCTGTTTCATTCCTAATATTTCTCCACAATCAGCAACCCCGATTTTTCCAAGGTACCAGTCAGGATCAATATTAAAATTTCGCCACTGGATCATACATAGGTCCGTATCTATGATCAGTTGGCGTAAGGCTTCATATTCGGCAACAGAATCTGTCATGCCGGGAAATACAAAATAATTAATCGAACTCCAGCCACCTGCATCCCTCACAACCTTTAAACTTTCAATAATGTCTTCGAATCTGTAGTTATTTGGTCTGTAGTAGGGAAGATAAATTTCACTTCTTGCTGAATTGGTACTGACGCGTATACTGTTCAATCCTGCTTCACACAAAGCACGAACTGCGTTTGGTTTTGAACCATTGGTGTTGATATTTATGCTTCCCTTGTCTGTGTGTTTTCTAATTTCAATAATCGCTTCCCTGATTGTTTCCCACATCAAAAGCGGTTCGCCTTCGCATCCCTGTCCGAAACTTACAATAGGATAAGGTGCAGATTCCAGGTGCGGAACTGTAAATTCAACGATTTCTTCTGCAGTAGGTTTAAACGTCAAACGATCCTGC
>JBJMLW010000056.1:0-18026 GCA_045805105.1 Flavisolibacter sp.
AACACCCCGGATGTATTCAGTAATTCAATGGTTCTGTTACCACCAGGAAAAAATGCAGAAGCGAAATAAACAGAAAAGAAAGAATATGCGTACCAGTCATACCATTCAACAAGGTTACCGATTGATCCACCAACAATGGAACGTATTCGTTTCCTGTGAAGCTTTTTTGATTCCTGATTTTCAGTGATCATAGGAAGAAAGCACGCAGATTTTTATGATGATTATGATTATTTAAGATTTATTAATTCTGAGATTCCCGTGGGAGCTCTGACTTCCGGGCTTCAAACTATTTAAAATACACTGTTTATCATAATCATCATAAAAATCTGCGTGCTTTCCCTTATCTCTATGCGCCTTGACTTCTTTGCTTCTTTGCGTGAAAAGGCCCGCAGGAGATTCTGCAGGCCGTTATTGTATTGGAAGTGAGAAATCAGAGGTGGATTACTTTTCCTGATCCGGAAATGCTGGTATTAATTATAGGGGTTCCTTTATAATATACCGATCCACTTCCCGAGATCGTAACATCCAGGTTTTGCGATGCATTTACTCTTGATTCACCCGATCCGCTTGTAGTTGTTGTAGCCTTTGTGACAACCACATTTTGCATATCAATATTACCGCTGCCACTGATGCGTAATTTTTCTTCAGAACCTGTTCCGGCAGATATTTTCATATTCCCGGATCCGCTGATGCTAGCATCGATCATTCCGGTAGTTATTTCCGCAACATCAATATTACCCGATCCGCTAATATTCATTTCCATAGAAGAACTGTTCAAAGGAGCGAGAGTTGTAATGTTACCGGACCCGCTGATGCGAAGAGGTCGCATATCAGGCGATGACACAACAATGGTGATCTGATCGTGTGATTTAACACGCACATCATTCTTATATTTTATTACAAGTTTGTTATTTGAAACTTCTGTGATCATCACATCCAGGATATTCTGCTGTGCTGTGATCTCAACCTTATAGGCAGCGTCCTGCTTATAGACTACATTGGCTGAGCACTGGAGATCGATGGCCGAAAAATTATTAATACTTCGTGTTTCTGTAACAAGCGGACCATCACCGGATACCTGTTCCTTAATGCAGGAAACCATCAGTAGAGACATACTGATAAAAAGAAGGGTAAATTTTTTCATTTTATTTTTTTGTAAGGTGAGTATTTGAATATTGGTACATATGCTGCAGCAACAGTACTGAATGTATGGTTGAGCGGTTTGTATTAGGATAACAACTGCAGTGAACTTTACCCCTACCCTCATTTAAAAAAATGCAATGCCTGCATTCCATCCTAACCATCCCTTAACATTGGTATCGAAATTATAGATGTGATAACCTGATGGCGGAATGTTGTTACTATAATTAGTGAAGTGTGTATTCTGCTCAGTATAATAAATGTTGAATGCGGGTCCGCCAAACAACCTTACATATTTACCCAGTTTAATATTAAGATGGAGCTGTGCCCTGCTCAGAATATTTGTATAATCCCACGACCCGAGATACATATACTGGGCTGTGATTTCCGGATTCAATGAAAATGTTTTTCCTAACCGCCATTCACTTCCTATACCATATCCGAAAGTGTATAGTTTAAGCGTATCACTGAAATTCATGCCTCCCTGGAGGATGCTGTATAATTTAGAATTACCGGTTTTGAAACCTGCATTAGCCTCCACAACTTCATTCGTAAAAAAAGCAAGCTTGTGATATCCCTTGAACACAACATTTACAAGTCCAATACTATAGCCTTCCGAAGTATCAGAAATATTGATCAGTCCTACCTGTACTCCCTTCAGTTTTTTTGCATAATTGATCAGGCCAGTCAATTGCAGACCTGTAATTTCCCTGTTACTGAAATTCATTACACCTGAAATTTGCGAACCACGCACCATTCTTCCTGCGAAATTTCCAATTCCGGCTACCTGTAATCCATTAACACTATCCCCGGTATGATTATAAATGCCAGATACCTGAAAACCGTAAAACTTTTTTCTTACATAATTACTGATACCCGCCGCCTGTAGTCCATGAGCATTTCCCAGTACCGTGTTACTGATACCACTCGCCTGCAGTCCAATTACAGATTCGCCCACAATATTGAATAAACCTGCAGCCTGGACATACCCGACAGATTTTTTATCGATATTAAAAAGGCCTCCTACTTCCATACCCTTTACGCCACCATTATAACCACCGAAAACATTCAGCGAAAAATTATTAATTACCTGAGGGCCAAGCTTTCCATGGGTGCTTACTCCGGGTATCAGTGAAAATTGGAAAGGCCGGTCAGTAAAAAATTTTCCAAGGTTCAGGCTTTGAATTTTCTGTGCAGAAGAAAGAAGAAAATCTGCCATGGCCGTTTTTTCTACTTTCACCGTATCAGTTTTTGTATAGGTGTATTCAGTAATGGTGGAATCGGATTTAACCCGGATCTTCAATTGTTCCGGTGCGAAATAATCATCCGGCCCAATGATGGTCATGGAGCCATTTGAAACCGGGGCAATGGTTACAGTGATTTCCTGGTTAAACCCGGGATCAATCACAAGTGTTGTATCATGATAAAATTCTTTACTGATGGTAAGGAAGGAAGCCTTACCACTGTTTTTCAGTTTAATTTTAAAAAAGCCCTTGTCATCTGTGAGTGTTGATGACAGAAGATTTTTTTCATACACGCTTGCATTGGTGATCCAGTTTCCCGTTTCATCATCCAGCACATAGCCACTTACGGTATAATAATGGTCTTCTGTTTCTGTCTTGTTGGTGACAACAGTTAATCTTACCGGTGCTTTCCGTATAATAATATAGTTGCCGCTTTCCCTGAATTCATAATTATCCGGAAGGAGCATATCAAGAATCTGTCTTACTTCCCTGTCCTTTACCGTTAAACTTACAAGGCTGTCCTTCCTGATAATATTACTGTTGTAGGAAAAGAAAAAATTTCCCTTATTACTCATGATCTCAAGTACATTATCGAGCCGTTGCCTGGAAACATCAAATGTTACTGTCCTGCTGAGCGGATGTTGTGCATAAATAGTACTTACTACTGTAAGCATCAAAAGCATGAAGCATAAAAAATAGATCTTCCTCATACCTATTTCAATATGATTTCATTTCCTGAGCGAACAACTTTTGCATTCAGCGTGATGCCGATGACTTCAAGAATGTGGTCAAGGGATTCATTTGAAAAAGTTACGGTCAGCGGAGCGGTTCTCAATTCGCGCCTTTCGATGATAATATTGACCTGGTAAGCCTCATTCAGTACTTCAACAAGTTTCCATAGTGGTGTTGCGTCACAAACAAATTCATGTGAAGTATAATAATTGTACAGGTGTTCTTCTTCATTTTCCTTTTTCATGACACTATCCTTCATTTCCACCAGAACTTTTTCCTTTGGATGCAATTCAACCGTATGATTTTTCCTGGTTACACGAACGATGCCTGTTTCCACGATCACTTCTGTTTTTCCATTGGTGCTACGAACGTTGAAGGAAGTTCCAACAACCGTGATGGTAACATCATTTACATGTATCTGGAAAGGTTTTCTTTTATCAGGTGAAACATTGAAAAAAGCTTCCCCCTTGAGCTGAATATTCCTGGAATCGCCTTTGAACCTGGAAGGATATGTAACGGAGGAATGTTTGTTGAGGGTTACAACAGAGCCATCAGACAAGGTATCTTTCAATACATTTTCTGTTGTTGCAGCTGTAATAATCTCTTCATTCTGCTTGCTGTTAAAAAAATAGGCAATGAGAGAAATGCCTGCAACCAGTATAAAAACAGCTGCATAACGGATCCACATGGTACGATCAGCAAGAAATTGTTTAGTGCTGCCCGAATGAATCCGTAACTGAAATCTTTTCCATGCTTCTTCTTCATCTGAATCAGGAACTGAGTGTAGCTGCTTAGTGTGTTCCCAGATGGAACGAAGATTTTTAAAATAAAGTTGGTTGGCTTCATCTGCCCTGAGCCACATATCAACAGATATTTTTTCATCTGGCGTGGCTTCACCAAGCAGGTACTTTGCAAGCAGGCCGTCGGTGATATGGAAATTGTTTTGTTTCACAATCAGGGTTTAGAAATTTATAATCATCAATACGAGGATCAGGAAATCTGCCAGCCTGGCGCGCATTAACTTCAGCGCTTTCCCCATCTGGTTCTCGACTGTTTTTACTGACAGGTTAAGCTTTTCAGCGATTTCGCGGTAACGCAACTCTTCAAAGCGACTCATCTGGAAAATTGTCCTGCATTGTTCAGGAAGTTCGCTCATCGCCTGTTGAATCCTTTCTTCCAGTTCTTTTGCCTGAACCCTGCCTGATCCTTCTTCACTTCCATCATCAATTTTATGTGATACATACATCCTGTGTTTAGAGCGAACACTCAGGTGTTTGATGTAATTGAGCGATTCGTTATGAACAGCCCTGTACAGGTAGGCTGTTATGGAGCCTGAGATGGATAAATTCTCCGAGCGCTCCCATAATTTATAAAATACACTCTGCACCATTTCCTCTGCGTCGGCTTCATCCCTTAAAATGGAAAAGGCATAAGCATGCAGGCTTTTATAATTTGATTTAAAAACCTGTTCAAAAACTGCTTCATCTCGCTTTTGTAACCGGTGGATGAGCACCGTATCGTTCACTTCCATTCTGAGTGCAGGATATTTCTGTGCAACAATGCTGGCCCCGGTCAAAAGTAATTTATACTATAACAACCAAGTGGTTCTTTACCCCTATGATTTGCCCAAAATTCCATGAGAAATGCGATTGTGGTTAAGTGGCAAGCATCCGGAGTAACCTACAGTTTGACAAGACAAGTTTTTTCAAATGTCTATTCCTGATTGCTAATCCCCTTTACCTATCCCCACTCCCACACCACCACATTCCATTCATCAACATTATCGCGATAAGTATAAATGGTTTGAAAACCGTTATTAAAATGTGCCTTCAGCGAACGTGTGTTACTGGTAGATATTTCCGTGAGAATGAAGTTGTAATGTTTACCATAAACCCTTTTATGTTCCTGGTAAAGCATATTAACCAGCCCCTTTCCGCGATAGGGCTTGTCGATACAGATCTGGCCCATACAATAAAAATTATGTTCAAACAACCGTTTTCCATGAAATGGAATGTCGTCAAGCTGAAGGAACATCTTTTCAAGGTCGTGGTGAAAGTGGCGGCTTTCACGAAGTGTTGCAAGTGCATAACCGGCAACTCTTTCACCATCCTTTACAATAATGGATGGTGAAAGGCTATGCATTTTCTGAAGAAGATCCGGCGTATAAAGCCAGGTAACAAATCCTTCAGCGTTTTTTTCCTCTTCTGAAAGATTCTGTTTTAAAAATTTCTGGTTCAGAATATAGATCTGTTTCAGTTCTTCCTCATTTGAAACAGTTGTTGCGTGGAGCATGAACAAAAGTAATGATCGCGGATTTCACGGATTGATTTTGGATTTCGCGGATTGGCTACTTACATATTGAATATTGTTATATGGTCACGCAGCGAGTAGCGCATAGCGCGCAGCGATCATCAACAACGCGCAACACCTAAAACCTGTACCCCGCAAACACCTGAATCATACTATTCTTAAAATTCGCTGTTTCAGGATTGAAAGGCAGTGGGTAAGGATTTGGTGAATCATAGGTTTGCTTGTAAAGTTTCCCAAGACCAAGATTATAACGGCCACCGATAATGAGTTTCTTGAAAGGATAAAGTTCCAGACCGGCTGCGAAGCCGTAATCAATACGCTTCATGATTCCCAGGATAGATGAATCCTGTGTTTCTGAAACTTTCTTTGCATTCAGTAACAATCCGAGTTGTGCTCCGAGTTGTACCTGGAGTCTGTTACCGATTGTATAAGTTGTAAGTTGGGGAAGGTAGATGTAATCAAGTGCAACATCAGTATTTTTTCCGCCATCGTCGTAGGTATATCCCTGTCTCGAAAACACAAGTTCTGTACGATACCCTACACCTTTCGCAGGCGGAGCAAAAAACGCTGATACCATAAACCCATCTCTGGTATCCTTATTAAAACCTTCAGAACTTCCGGTGATATACGACCAATTGTATCCCGCCTTAAAGCCAAATTTTGGTTGAAAATCAGCTGGTGTATTGGTTGTAGTATTATTTTTTTGGGCATTTGTGCAAATGGTAAGCATTACCATGCAAATCAGGAAAATAAGTTTTTTCATAGTTGGGATTTACAAATGTTACGCTGCAATAATAATATTCTCCCTGCGCATATGCCAGCGATTCCCTTATAAAATTCCTCAGATGGGATAATTACGTAGTAAAAATTACTCACAAACTATATGCTTTGGATTAGCATATTAGTGATACGGGACATCATGTCGGATTTCAATTTGATGATACTTAAAACAAACAGGATTATCGGTAATCACTGACTATCATCTTTATGGATCAATAACTCACGTCATTAATTGTTTGTGGTTACGCAAAAAAAAATGGCCCGAAGGCCATCAGTCTGCTTTGTGGTGAATTAGCGCGATTTATTCGCACCCGCTACTTATTAAACATCTGATACACCCCTTCTGCCAGAGATGAGGCTCAGAACAAAAAGAATCAAAAAGATAAAGAATAAAATCTTAGCGATACCAGCCGCACCTGCAGCAACACCACCGAATCCGAATATGGCAGCGATGATAGCCACTACCAAGAAAATAACTGTCCAGCGTAACATAGTATTAATTTTTAGTTAGATAATTACTGTCTACACATTTAAGACATAAAACATGCCAACGAAAGTTTCACAGGTAACAAACTTCAATAGGAACGGCTAACTGAGTTCAGAAACTTATAATACTGGGGAATTTTTTGTGCAGCTCTGCCTGAACCAAAAATATTCATGAAAGAAAGAGAGAAAATCAGTGCAGTAAAATAGATTAGTGCAGCAAAGAGTCAATGGATTTTTTCACACTACAGTAGAAGCCGCTTAATACACTTTCACATACAGCAGGTGGGATACCTGTCAGCATCAGAGAAGCCGCATAGGCCAGCATGGAATTCACCTGGTGTATCCGGGAGTGCTGATTTCTGTTTCTATGTGATCTTATTGTACGCATGACTATTTCAACCTCTACCTATGAAATAACATGCCAGTTTTCCATACAGGATAACTAATTGCCACTGATAATTTTTTTAACAGTATCCGCGGATTTTGAAGTAACTTATGTGTACTAAAACAATTTTATGAAACCGGCTGCAATTACAGGTATTTTCCTGTTCCTAACTGCAATTGTTCATGCGCAGTTCTCCCTTCTTCCCCAGGCTGGATTTGACCGCACCAGCACCAGCGTTAATTACAATAAACTGGGAAATTTTACTCCTATAAGCGGACAAACAGATTTTAAAGCAACAATTCGGCTGGATTACAAATTCAAAGGAGGTCATGGTCCTTATGCTTCCATTGGAACAAGCCCGGCTGTGATTAATCTGTCTTTCAAAAGTCCTTCGGATGCCATGAACGGATTGAAATCTTCTGCATCATCCCTTCAATGGAGGCTGGAGGGTGGATATCAGTATACCACAAAAGCAATCAGGCTGACAAGTCATTCCGCCAAAACTTCCCAAACTGCGAAATCATCGGTATCCAGTAGTGAATCAAGAAATCCTTGTTCATCCGGCTGTCATTCCAGGATGAGTTGTGGAAATAAAATGAAATCCTCAAAACCAGCCCAAAAGGACCTGAACCTGAGAATACAACCCTCTTTAGGCTTTGCGTATAATCCATCAGCTACACCAGATATTGTTCAGGATGCATCAGGCTATCAATACAATGCAGGAAACTGGAATACCGCTTTTGTCTCAGCTATAGGCTTTGAATTGGGTAAAGGAAAACAAAGATTAATGACCTTAAGTGTTCATTATGCAAAAGGCATTGGCAATCTGGATACAAAAACCATTGTAAGTGAAGAAACCGGAAAGCCGGTAGCAACAACATTTTCTTCAGAATCATCGAGCTGGGGTTTAACAGTGGGTGTACCATTCACGCTCGCAAAATCAAAAAAACCAGCTGCAAAAAAAACATCCTATCACTGCCAGAGTAGTTGCCAGCAGTACAGGATGAGATGTGTAAAAAAAATATAGGCTTCGAGATAGCTAAGAGAAAAAAGAGAAAAAGAAGCATAACTGTGGTTTGCCTCTTTTCTCTTTTTTTATGATAGTTGCTGAAAAACTAATCCACAGACCATTCCTTTTTCACAGAACTCCGCGCCAAGGGAACCGTAACTATTTGATACAGTAAATAAAAAGAGATCTTAATTAAAAAGTCTCTTCCCTCGTTTTCCCCTTTTCCTCTTAGCTGCCACGTTGTGCTCCGCCTGTCATCATACCTTTCTTGGATCCACCCGCTGGCTTTGATCCTTTGCTGATAAACTTCGACTGTGAACCGGTATTTTTTTGTTGCTTGTTACCGTTCTTTTTGTCGCCTTTTTTGTTTTGCTGGTTTAATAATCCCATAGGTTCAATTTGAAACAAATATAATTACGATTTTTTTCCCGTGTTTGTGAATACTACCTGTGGTAATTACGATCATTTATCCAATATTACGGGAAGTTCCTGTGCTGTAAGGGCAAAGAAAAGGTTTTGAAGCTGGTGGAGATGATAAAAATTATTACTCGCCGGCAAGCCATTTACGGTTGCCCTTCCAAAGCATTCTTTATTATTCTTTACAAATCCATGGATCTCATTGCGGCTGCTGCCAATTACAGGTACAACAAGGATAAACTGGCGCGCTTCAGGAAGTAGTGGATAATTTTTATTTTCCTCAAAGCCACATTTTAGCAGCACATCCGCATTCAGTAATACAGGGTACAGGTCTTTTGTCCCTTCTTTTGACACCAGTTCGAATTGATGGTATGCACACCGCACCGTACTTACACGTCCGGCAACTTTTTGAAGTAAATAATTCCCCAGGCGTAGTTCCTTAACATTGATCATGAATTAAAAATAAGAAGTGCCAGTCAATTCGAACCAATGATAAATCCAGCTTTTGCAGAGTCTCTGATAATGAATTTAAAACATCAATATTTTATAAGTCATCTCAAATCTTCCCCTCCATTTCACCAATATCATTCTCAAAGTGTTCATTATCCGCAATCAAATCTTAAGTAGATTTATCACTAAACCTTCACGTATGTACCGGTATGTTTTCTTTTTACTTTTTATTGTTCCATTATTCGCTGCTGCTCAAAAGCTCCCTTCAATTGAAGAAAAAACTTCATCATTTAAAAAATATGAAGGTTACATGAATTTTTACTGGGATGAAGAAAAAGGAAAGATATGGCTTGACATAAGCCGCCTCGATTCAGAAATGCTTTATATGGCTTCCCTTCCCGCGGGACTTGGATCAAATGATCTCGGTCTCGACCGCGGAACGATACGCGACACGAAGATTATCAGATTTAACAGGACAGGTAGAAAAATTCTAATGATAGAACCTAATTACAGGTTCAGGGCAGTATCAGGAGACATAAGGGAAAAAAAAGCCGCAGAACAATCTTTTGCGCAATCAGTAATATGGGGTTTTACAGTGGAAGCTGAATCAAATGGTCATGCGCTTGTTGATGCAACAGATTTTCTTTTGCGCGATGCTGCCGGTGTTATAAATATCCTTAAAAGCCAGCGGCAGGGTAATTATATTCTGGATAAAAGCAGGTCAGTGATCTTTCTTGATATGACCAGAAATTTTTCAATGAATAGTGAACTGGAAACAACAGTAACTTTTGTGAATACAGATGGCCAGCCAGGAAGTTTCGTTCAGTCGGTGACGCCATCATCAGATGCCATTACGCTTCGTGTACATCATTCATTTATTCAATTACCTGACGCAGACTATACACCACGGGTTTTTGATCCACGTTCGTCATTTATTTCTACATCTTATTACGATTACAGTACACCTGTATCAGAACCTATTGAAAAATTTTTTATTCTCAGGCACAGATTGAAAAAGAAAGACCCTACCGCAGCAAAAAGCGAAGCAGTAAAACCTATTGTTTATTATCTCGATAACGGAACGCCTGAACCAATCAGGAGTGCTCTTCTCGAAGGGGCACGCTGGTGGAACCAAGCGTTCGAAGCAGCGGGCTATATCAACGCCTTCCAGGTAAAAATTCTTCCTGATGATGCAGACCCAATGGACATCCGCTATAATATGATCAACTGGGTACACCGTTCCACGCGTGGATGGTCTTATGGAAATGCCGTAGCAGATCCTCGTACCGGGGAAATCATCAAGGGAAATGTTACACTGGGATCACTCCGGGTACGGCAGGATTATCTTATTGCACAAGGTTTGCTATCTCCATTTGCACAAGGCAAGCCCCAAAATGATCCCATGCTTGCGATGGCGCTTGAACGGTTAAAGCAACTCGCTGCACATGAAGTAGGTCACACACTGGGACTGATGCACAATTTTGCAGCTTCGGTAAGTGGCCGAAGCAGTGTTATGGACTATCCGCATCCACTTGTTACACTAAATTCATCCGGAAATATTGATCTGGATTCTGCTTATGCAACCGGAATTGGAGAATGGGATAAAATAGCGATTCGTTGGGGATACACTGACCTTCCCGAAAGTTCAGAAACTGCAACACTTGACAGGATTCTTTCGGATGCAGAACAAAAAGGCTATTTATTTATTTCGGACAGGGATGCACGTGCTGCAGGAGGACTTCATCCTTATGCTCACCTTTGGGATAATGGTAGTAATGCAGTAGACGAATTGAAAAATGTGATGAAGATCCGTGATAAAGCCCTGGATCAATTTAGTGAAGCTTCCATACCTGAAAAAACGCCAATGGCATTCCTGGAAGATGTTCTGGTTCCTATTTATTTTTTCCACCGCTACCAATTGGAAGCAGTTACAAAACAGATTGGAGGACAAAACTATTCTTATGCGTTGCGTGGCGATGGACAATTGATAACTGCACCCATTTCTAAATCAGAACAGGAAAAATCACTGAATGCTGTTATAGCTTCTATCGATCCTCATGAACTGGCTATTCCGGAAAGAATTTCAAAACTCATCCCGCCACGTCCATCAGGATATGATTTTTCCCGCGAGCTTTTCAGCAAGAGAACAGGACTTGCATTTGATATTTTATCACCAGCCGAAACTGCGGCTGATTTTACATTTTCATTTCTATTCAATACACAAAGAATGAACAGGATGGTTGAATATGCTGCTGAGAATGGTGGTCTTTCATTGAATGAAATGTTATCTGCACTTATTAATAAGACATGGAAAGCTGAAAGGCGTAAAGGAGTAGAAGGATTGATACAGATGCAAACTGAACAGGTTTTACTAACCTATCTTCTTTCATCCTCTATTGATGACAATACATCATATTCAACGAAGGCATTTATCACACGCGCATTATCCAACCTTAAATCTTTTATTGAAGCAAAGAAAAATTCTTCTGACACTTTATTATCGGGACATTACATGCTGGCACTTGAACGGATGAAGGCTCCTGAGAAAGCGAAACCTTCTCTTCATGCAGAAATACCACCGGGCGCACCGATCGGGTGTATTAGTGAGTAATCGGAAGTGATAATCGAATCCAGATGCGAATGCATATTGTGTTTTTTTTCCTTGCTAGATCTGGTGTTTTTCCCATGGCTTTTTATTGACGCCTGAGTATTTTTGATTGTTGTCAATGGAAATTCCAGTTAGCGCAACTGGAAATTGAATGCTGAACCGTTTGACTGTTATTTGGGATAAATCGTCGGTGTTATCCGGATCAGGAACACATGTATACCTATTTGATAACTGTATAATTTGGTGGTTGGCGGCGGGGGAGGGAGGGCCCTCCGCACAGAGTATGCAGTATGGAGTATGGAGTTTGGAGAATGATTAGGTCAATCGATAGCAACGTTCCATAAAAGCTTATACATCTAAAAATTCTCCCTGGTTAATTAACTTTTTACTATCGTTCAATTTTAATCCAATCCATACTTATCAAATCAATGCAATTTAGTTTTGTGCCTTACCATTTGGGGCAACCATTGCCTGTCTCTTTCTCCTCATATTCATTCCACTTAAATAATATATTCATTTTGCTGTTCAACAGGTATTTACCTAAATGTTTCATATTTCCTACTATAATTTTTGAGATGAGTAAACCAGTTACCGGTTTCTTCCATATGTAGAAATTGTGTTGGACTGGTATTTGCAGTTTCTGAAGGATGAAAACGCTGTACCTGCTTGTAACGGCCTTTTGTTTATCGCTCATACCGTTACCCGGTCATGCATTTTCAGTATTGACACATGAAGCCTTGGTTGATGCAAACTGGTCAAAGGTCATTCTACCCATTTTAAAAGAAAAATATCCTCTTTCAACAGATGACGAACTGAAAAAAGCCAGGGCTTTTGCTTATGGAGGTGCCGTTGCACCTGATATGGGATATTATCCTTTTGGCAGCAAGTTATTTACCAACCTGGTTCATTACGTTCGTAGTGGTGATTTCATTGAAACACTTTTTAAAGAAGAAAAAAATTTAAATGAATACGCTTTTGCTCTTGGTGTGCTGTGTCATTATATGGCTGACAAATATGGGCATCCGCTTGCAACAAATAAAAGCGTTCCCATTGTTTATCCGGATGTAAGAAAAAAATACGGTGATGAAGTTACTTATGCCGAGGATAAGGTTTCTCATTTACGGATGGAATTCGCCTTTGACGTTTTGCAAACTGCAAGAGGCAACTATGCTTCGCAGGATTATCATAATTATATAGGCTTCCAGGTAGCAGATACGCTGCTGGCAACCGCCTTTGCATCAACATATGGCCTGGAGATCACTGATGTGTTTTCAAATTTCAACAGGGCACTGGGCACTTTTCGCTGGACGGTGAAAAACCTTTTTCCCGAAATCACTAAGGCCGCATGGGTAAACAAAAAAAAAGAAATTAAAAAATCACAACCAGGTGCTACAGGAAGGAAGTTTATTTATCGTATGCAGAGGAACAAATATGTGAATGAATTTGGAAACGAAAGAGAAAAACCAGGACTCTTACCAAACATACTTTCGTTTGTTATCCGCATTCTTCCAAAAATTGGCCCGCTCAAAACATTAAAATTTAAAATACCCGGACCTGAAGCAGAAAAATTATTTATCCAGGGTTTTGATACTGTACTTGCACATTATACAGTTTATGTCGGGAATGAAATGCCTGTTCCTGCACATCTTGAAGATGTTGATTTCGATACCGGGAAGCGAACCGCATTGGGAGAATATTCACTTGCCGATCAGACATATAAAGATCTCCTTCAAAAACTCCAGGATAAAAAATTTGAACAGGTCTCTCCGGCCCTAAGGGAAAATATAATTGCATTTTACAAAAACCAGGGTGCTCATATCGCTACAGCCAACCCTGAAGATTGGGAAGAGATCAACCAGGCGATTGATGAAATGAAAAAGAGTGTGAATACGGGAAATTAACCACGAGGCAGGATAAGAACAAGGGATGGGTATTCAGTTAGGGATTTAAATCACTTATCTTTTAATAAAGATTAAGGTGACACATTCATTTATTGCAATATTAATATCAAGTATTCGTCTTGATAGATATCTGCAATGACCCTATTCCCTAATCCTAATTCCTATTCCCCCGCCCCTTTGCCTCCGTGGTTCAATCCTACATACAGGCCATTCATCATGAAAGTATCTATAAAGAAATCAGATAACTATTACCTTACAGCCTTTAAAAATTGAACATGCGATTAATCTTACCTTTTCTTTTACTCACTTTTCTTTCAGCACAGTCACAGAAATTATACATGCCCCGCGACATTCAAAGAGCGTTCACCAAAGGCACCCGCTCTGCTGATGGAAACCCGGGAAAAAATTACTGGCAGAACCAGGGCCGTTATTCAATCTATGTAAAAGCATCGCCCCCATCCAGAACCATTTACGGTACGGAAGAAATTACTTACATCAATAACAGTCCGGATACACTCCGGAATCTTTTATTCAAACTTATTGCAAACATTCACAAACCTGGTGCACCACGTCTTGGAGGTGCTTCTGAAGATTATCTCACATCAGGTGTTCACATAGATTCATTTGCTGTGAATGGAAAATCCCAGCCATGGAACAATAGTCCGCAGTATTATACAAATGTTCCTGTGAGGCTCCGCCCATCACTTGCAGCCCATGATTCAACAAGGATATTCATTCGCTGGCATTATGATATGTCATTGGAAAGCGGGCGGGAAGGCATGATAGATTCCACAACCTTTTTTCTTGCCTATTTCTATCCCCGTGTGGCAGTTTATGACGACTACCAGGGATGGGATAATACTACATTTAATGATGCACTTGAATTTTATAATGACTTCAATGATTATATTCTGCGTGTAGAAGTACCTGCCAATTACATTGTATGGGCAACCGGACATCTGATGAATGCTGACCAGGTTTTGCAGAGCGCGTATGCGGACAAATTCAAAAAGTCACTTACAACAGATGATGTAATAAGAATTGCATCACCACTCGAAATATCTTCCGGAAAAGTTACAGCCACTAAAACTTCAAACGTTTGGGAATTCAGATCAAACCATATTCCGGATGTTGCTCTTGGGCTCAGTAACCACTTTTCATGGGATGCGGGCAGCGTTGTTGTTGATGCTGTTTCTGGCAGACGGGCATCTGTGCAGGCAGCGTACAATGATACTGCTGCCGACTATCATCACATGGTCAATTTCGGAAAGCAGGCACTGTCATTTCTTTCAAATTCATGGCCGGGTATACCGTATCCTTATGAAAAGACAACAATTTTCCAGGGATATGCCGGAATGGAATATCCGATGATGGCAAATGATGAAACCTATAGCGATACCATCTTTTCGCGTTTTGTTGCGGAGCATGAAATTGCGCATACCTATATGCCATTTTATATGGGTATTAATGAAACGCGCTATGGTTTTATGGATGAAGGATGGGCAACAACATTTGAGCTGTTGTTCAACCGCGATAAAATGGGAAATGCAAAAGCAGAAGATTTTTACCAAAGATTCCGGGTTAATGGATGGGTCAATGATGTTTCGCAGGATGAAGACATGCCTATCATAACACCAGGCCCAAATCTTAACGGAGGAGGATTGGGAAATAATGAGTATGGCAAACCATCGCTTGGGTACCTTGCTGTAAAAGATTTACTTGGCGACGAACTTTTTAAGAAATGTCTTCACGAATACATGAGAAGATGGAACGGTAAACATCCATTGCCCTGGGATTTTTTCAATTCATTCAGCAATGCCGCAGGTAAAAGCCTCGACTGGTTCTGGAGCAATTGGTTTTTCTCCAACTATTATATTGACCTCTCAGTACAATCTGTAAAAAAATCAGGAAATGGAATTGCAGTTGCTATCCAGAATAACGGTGGTATGGCTGCGCCATTTGATGTAGTTGTTACTTATTCAGATGGAACATCAGAAAAATTCCACCAGACCCCATCTGTATGGCAAACCAATCAAAAACAAACAAACATCCAGCTAAATACAAAAAAGAATGTGCAGACTGTAAAACTCGATGGCGGCATTTTTATGGACGCTGTTCCTTCGGATAATGAATGGCCCGCGAAGAAAGGATTTTAACCCTGGAAATTTAACCACGGAGGCCACATTGTTTTTCTGTGTCTCCGTGGTTAAATTTTTACATCTAATCTATTTATTTCCTGTATAACGGCACAACAGAAGTTCTTCCTTTAGTTGTATTTCCTGTAAGATAATATACACCCCCTGCAAGGCGGCTCAGCTGAAGCTCTATGTCATTAACACCCGACAACAACTTCTGGCTGAATTTCATTACAACACGGCCCTGTACATCGGCTATTATCCATTCAACCCTGGTAGACTTATGTGCTGTAACACGAAGCAACGTACCATCATGCACTACATTCGGAAGTAGAACAGCACTGCTGATGTCTTCATCAACAGGAACTATTGCTGTACAGGTATTCACTGTAAGAGCTACTGCATTCGATGTTACTGATCCGCAGGCACTGTTTACTAAAACAGAATAACTGGCAGCATCACCTGCTACAACCGAGTTAATGGTATAGGTTGTATTTGTTGCTCCTGCAATATTTGTTGTTCCCTTCCGCCATTGGTAAGTAAGCGATGTACCTGTAGCCGCCACTGTAAATGTCACCGGGTTTGAAACACATACTGATTGCGCTGTCGGTTGTGTACTAATAGACGGTGGAGTACAGTTTGCTCCTGTAAATTCATCAGCCCCAATGTCCGGGGTTGTTGTACTTCTTGTAATTCCATCAATATCAGTTGTAACACCTACAGAAGTTCCCTTATTATCCAGTGTACCATTTGTTGTTTGGTCCAGGTGGAGGTCAGATGATGAAACAAATATCGGCTGAATGCTTACAGAGTTTGCATTACCGCCAAAACCTGCCTGAATAGCGGCCAGGTTATTCCGGGTACTACCAATGAAACCAAGGTTCGGGCCTGTAGAATAATAATCATTGTAATTGATCTGGGAGAAAACTGTATTTGGTGCATCACTGATGATGGTAAATCTTTCCGTATTGCCTGCTGTCTGACTGTTTACAAAAATATTATCACGAAGGTTGATAGCACCTGGTGTCGTTACATCCGCCATTACATTGAATGCTGCAGGCAAGCCGCCGGCAAGCGTCTGGTTGGTGTTCATATTTATCGTGTTATGATAAATATTATATCCACCACCAGAAGTTACAATCATTCCGTAAGCATTGTCAGCAATGTCGATGCCTGCGAAACCATACGAAGCAATGTCCCAGATAAAATTATTGTAAATGGTAAGATTGGACGCTGTACTTGTTGCGGATAACTGGATACCATTGGAACCATATCCCGCTGTATTCGGATTTTTAATATCACTGATCCTGTTGTTGTAAATCAAACCGCCATTCATATTGCCCACCACAATAATACCGGTTGGTGTAAAGTTGCTTGTCGGACCAACAACTACACCTGTGATGGTATTATTACTGATAGTTGCGTTCTGCATGTTTCCAATTAGCATTCCCCTGAAACCCATTTTTTCTGAAGGTGTAGCTGAACCTATTGTATTACCGGTAATATTCCAGTTGGCATCGGGTGTTGTAGCATTTCCTCTTATGAAGATTGCATTCTGAAACCTGTTGAACTGGTTGTTCTGAATAGTATTGGAATTATTCGGAGCTTCGGCATCACCACCTAATACATTTCCACCCGCGATAATTCCGCCAGCTGTTGTTGTCGGGGTGTTACCCGTAAACTTGATATTTTTTATAATGTTGTTTGAAGCGCCATCTGTAGAGCTGCCACTAGTTATCCAGATCACCGGAACAACACTGCCACTCGTACTGCTGATCGTAAGATCTTTTGTTGTACCACCTGCAGTATTTGATCCATCGATAGTAATATAATCAGCACCTTTCAGCTGAATCATTGCTACAGTTGGTGCGCCGGTAATAGTAGGCGTTACACCGGTACCGGGTTTGATAGTAAGTGTGTTGGTTGCACTTGCCAGTGGGTTACTGATAACTATCGGAAGCGTTTCTGCATTATAAGTTGGACTGATCAATGTAAATGTAACAGGTCCGTTAAGACAACCATTATTATATGCATTCACCGCAGCGGTTAATGTTGCATAGTTACCACCAGTACCTACTGTAAATGTTCCACTGAAATTGGAACTTACCACATAAGAGTTTGGAGTGGGTGGTGTTGTAACAGTATTTACGTTTGTGGCAGAAGCCCCTGTTGGATTGGATGAAATATTTGGCGTTGGTGCAACATCCTGTGCTATTACATAATACTGGATATTATCACCTGTAGCAACGGTTCCCATGTCAGCCGCTGTAATTACAAAACTCCAGGTTCCATTGAAGGTAGTACCGCTGGTAAGTGTACCAGATTTGGAAAACCATGTACTTCCTGATGATTTCTTATAATAGATTCTTGGTGCATTGGCTCCTGTTGCAACACCGCTAACATCACTGATGGTAACATTGTCCAGGCTT
>JBJMLW010000057.1:0-2097 GCA_045805105.1 Flavisolibacter sp.
AATCTGAAAAAAAACTATATCCTCAAAGCAGTTGAAGCTTCACTGAAAAGACTTCAAACCGACTATATTGATCTGTACCAATCACACTGGGACGATCCGGCTACCCCGGTGGAAGAAACACTGGAAGCATTTTCACAACTGGTAAAATCTGGTAAAGTCAGGGCAATTGGCGCTTCGAATTTTACAGCAGATCGTCTGAAGCTTTCAGTTGAAACAAGTGAAAAAAATAACTGGCCCCGGTATGATAGTCTGCAGCCCCGGTATAATATGTATGATAAAAAAACCTTCGAAAAAGATCTGGCTCCTTTGTGTATAGAAAACAATATCGGTGTTATTCCCTATTATGGCCTGGCGAGTGGATTTTTAACAGGCAAATACCGTTCACTCAAAGATGAAGGCAAAAGCGTAAGAGGAAAAGGAATGACACAATATCTCAATGAAAGAGGAAGCAGGATCCTGGATGCACTGGATAATGTTTCAAAAAAATATGACGTTGTTCCTGCCACCATTGCACTCGCATGGTTAAAATCAAAACCTGCAATTACAGCTCCAATAGCAAGTGCCACATCTGTAACACAGCTGAACGAGCTGCTGGCATTAAATGAAATTTCACTTGATACGGAGGACATGAGGTTATTGGATGCAGCCAGTGAGGAAATCTGGGAAGAATAACGAATATCCCTGCCGGCAGGGAGGGAATAACGAATAACGAATATCGAAGTTGAAATTGAAAATAAGGAATAGTATTAGGGTTTTACGTGATAGCATTGTGGATTGTAAATCGGAATTAGGAATTCGGGATCCCCAATTGAAGTGCTTTTAATTCACCATTCGAAGCATTATATTCTGCCGACTGCCGACTGCGGACTGTCGACTTCTGTTACTTCCCCATCACCTTTTCCCACAGCGCCGGAATTCTTTTAATCCATACAAATTCTTTTTTCTTCACCATTGCATCTTCTGCGGGAGAGCCGAAATATTTTTTGCCTCCTTCAAGAGTAGAAGGCACGCCGCTCTGCGCATAAATTTCAGCACCTTTACCAATAGTTAAAGTTTTGCTTACGCCTACCTGTCCCCAGAGTATTACATCATCTTCAATATTCGTTGCACCTGCAATACCAACCTGTGCAGCAAGAAGACAATTTTTTCCTACGGTTGTATCATGCCCTATATGAACGAGATTGTCAATTTTTGTTCCGGTATCAATAATGGTATCTCCTGTTACGCCCCTGTCTATTGTACAATTAGCTCCTATTTCTACATAATCATTAATTACCACGCGGCCGCAACTCAGCATCCTTTTAAAATATATTTCCCTGTTCGTTTTTTTATTATAATAAAAAGCATCGCTTCCAATAACAGTTCCTGCCTGTACTACAACATGATTACCGATAATGCAATGATCCAGAATTACCACATTTGGATGAATGACGCATGAATCTCCAATACGAACATGATTTCCCAGAATAGCTCCCGGCATGATCAATGTATTCTTACCTACAACTGCTGAATCACTTTTTTCCTTCGGGGAAGGCTGAAAAGGCCGGAAATGAGAAACGATTGTCTGATATGCTTCAAAAGGTTCATCCACCACCAGCAGTGCCTTACCTTCTGGAACTTCTCTTTCCGTGTTGATGATAATATAGCTTGCAGATGAATAAATGCATTTATCATAATACTTTGGATGATCAACAAATACCAGGTCACCTTCTTCTACTTTATGAATTTCATTGATGCCTCTTGCCTGAGCATTTTCATTGCCAATGATCCTTGCATTTATCATTCGGGCAATCTCCCTGAGAGGGACAGGTTTTTCAAATCGCATGAAAAAAATTTTTTCAAAGGTAAGAGAGAAAGAACCGGTGCTGAATGAGATCATTCATGTCTTCAACATTTCCTTTACGGAGTATTTAAGACAAACGATGATGCTTTTCATAGTTTTTATCTTTTTCTATGGGTTCAGAAAGAGGTGCAATCCACACGCACCCAAAAAAATGTGAATAATTTCCCCTTAAAAATTTTTTAGTTAGGAAAAATTCTTTTTAATATTGTGTTGGGAATTTTATTCCCGTACTTACTAACCCATCTACATATTAG
>JBJMLW010000058.1:0-4290 GCA_045805105.1 Flavisolibacter sp.
CAAGGAGCCCGAAGACATTATCAAATTATATGGTGCTGATTGTTTGGTACCGGGAACGTATGCAGCGAATTGTTTGCTTGCACGCAAACTTTCCGAGAATGGTGTTCGCTTTGTTCAGTTGTATCACCAGGGATGGGATGGTCACGGTAATTTACCGGGAGAGATCCGAGGCCAATGTATGGATACCGATCGTGCGAGTGCAGGCTTGATCACTGATCTGAAACAGCGCGGGCTTCTGGATGAAACACTGGTGATATGGGGTGGTGAATTTGGAAGAACAAACTATTGCCAGGGAGAATTGAAAAAAGATAATTATGGAAGGGACCATCATCCTCGTTGCTTTACCGTTTGGATGGCAGGTGGTGGTGTAAAGCCCGGCGTGTATGGAAATACGGATGAATTTGGATATAACATTACAAAGGATCCTGTGCACGTTCATGATTTCCATGCAACGATTCTTCATTTGATGGGATTGAATCATGAGCAGCTGACATTTAAACATCTGGGAAGGCGGTATAGATTGACTGATGTATCGGGGGAGGTTGTGAAAGGGTTAATTGCCTAGAGAAGCTTTAAGCTGCAAGCCGCAAGCTGCAAGCCTGAGTATCGCAGGGCAAGCATTAGAAGTCAAAGAATAAGAAAAGGAGCGCAGGTTATCATGATGATTATGATTTGTTATGATTAAATCTGTGCTAATCTTAATCATCATAAAAATCTGTGTTCTTTCTCTCACCTGCCGCAGGCAGGTATGTTAAAAAATAATTTATGAAGCGAAAACAATTCATTCAGCAAACATCTTTGGCAACCGCTGGAATGCTTTTCAACCCATCATTTATGAAAGCAACAAAAGAAGACATCGTTCTTGGTCATAACAACAAACGTTACCGCATCAATACCAAATGGAGTAAGGCAGATGTAATGCAATACCCCGTAAAGGATTGCCATGAAATGATACAGGACAAAAAAGGCCGTATTATTTTACTGACCAATGAAACAAAAAACAATGTGTTGATCTACGACAGGTCGGGGAAACTTTTAAGCACATGGGGAACAGAATATCCTGGTGCACATGGTTTAACCTTATTCAATGAAAATGGACAGGATGTCTTGTTTATCTGCGATAATAACCTGCACCAGGTCATCAAAACCACCATTGACGGGAAAGTTTTAATGAAGCTGGATTATCCGAAAGAAACCGGCGAATACACAAAGGCTGAAGAATATATTCCTACCGAAACCGCCATTGCAGCCAATGGTGATATTTATGTTGCAGACGGATATGGAAAGGATTTTATCATCCAGTACAATCATAAGGGAGAATACATCAGGCATTTCGGTGGAAGAGGAACAGAAGAAAAGTTTTTGAAAAATGCACATGGTGTTTGTATTGATTCCCGTAACAAAAAACATCCTGTACTGATTGTAACATCAAGAGAACAAAATGCTTTCAAGCGATACACCATGGATGGTGAATTCATTGATACCATTTCATTACCCGGCGCATGGGTATGCCGGCCTGTGATCAGGGGTGAGTATTTATATGCGGCAGTGCTGCAAAGTCAGTCGAGTTTATGGAAGCAGTCAGGCTTTGTAACCATCCTTGACAAGCATAATAAAGTTGTTTCCAATCTTGCAGGGAGTGAACCCACTTATAAAAACGGCGTGCCGGATGAAATGTACCAGGTCAATAAAATATTCCAGTACCCACATGATGTTTGCATCGACGATGATGAAAACATGTATGTGGCGCAGTGGAATTCCGGGAAGGAATATCCATACAAATTAGAGCCGGTAGCATGATATGTAATAGTTAAAAGCTTTAAATCAAATCCTGTTGCCAGGTCGTTTACGAATGCATGTTTTCTTGGAACGCAAGTCCGCTGACGCGGACCGCAAAGGATATGCAAAGGGCGCTAAGGTTTACTACAAATTGCGGCCCTTGCGTTTCCTTTGCGTCCCCGAAGCGGGATTGCGTTAGTTCAGAATATTAGCATCATAAAGTAATCTCAAACCATAGTTGGATAAAACAAGAAACATACTATTCAGCATTACGGTTGGCCTTAACTGTATGCTTCTATTTTTATTGCTGTTTGAAAACAGGATCGTATTGCCCGCATGGCTGCAGGTTGCAGGCCGCATGCACCCGATGATTCTCCACTTTCCCATTGTGCTGGTGGTGTTGTATGTAATATGGATTTTATTTTTTCAGAAAAGTATATCACCTGAAGAAACTGCAATACATATTGGTGAATGGCTGCTTTTACTATCTGCATTTACTTCTGCAGTGACTGCCTTAATGGGACTTTTTTTATCAAGAGAAGAAGGTTATGATGCTGATGCGCTGCTGTGGCATAAATGGGGTGGCATTGCAGTTTCATTGATCATGCTGTTATGGTACGCGTATAGAAATAGTTTGCAAAGAACAAAAACCGGAACCATTGCTGTAACACTTTTATCTTTTGTATTTATCATTTTTACGGGGCACCAGGGAGCAGGCATTACACATGGACAGAATTTCCTGATCGCCCCCATCCTGCCTGAACAAAAACAACGGGAGGTTTTACTGGAAGATGCTGTGGTGTTTACTGATATGGTGAAACCCATTCTCCAATCAAAATGCATGAATTGCCATAACAGCAAAAAAGCAAAGGGTGACCTGGTGATGGAAACGCAGGATTTGCTGCTGAAAGGAGGAAAGACAGGAAAATTGTGGGACAGTACAGAAGCAGATTTTGGGTTGTTGATGAAAAGGATTCATTTGCCCGTGGAAGCAAAGAAACATATGCCTCCGCAAGGGAAGCCTCAACTGACAGATGAAGAGATCACCATACTGAGTAACTGGATCAAAACAGGTGCTGATTTCAAGTCAAAAGTGGTGGAGCTGGATGCAAATAGTGAACTGAGAAAAATTGCAGAAAGAAATTTCACCACCATTGAAACAGAAGAATATGAATTTGAAGAAGCTGACAATAAAAAAGTCCAGCAACTGAACAACAACTACAGGATTGTTTATCCACTTGCCAAAAATTCTCCTGCGCTTTCAGCTGAATTTTTCACTGCGTCACAATTCAACGCTCAGGGATTAAAGGACCTGATTGAAATAAAAAAACAGCTGGTTTCACTCAACCTTGATAAGATGCCGGTAAAGGATGAAGATTTGAAAATCATCGGCCAGTTTACTGAGTTGAGAAATCTGAATCTTTCATTTACGGGGATCACAGGAGCTACATTGGATGAATTGAAAGGACTGAAAGAATTAAAACATTTGTCTTTGTCGGGAACGCCAATAAAACCCGGTGCCATAAAAAATCTTTCCTTTCTGAAACAACTGACCAGGCTTTATATATGGAATTGTGGTGTTACTGATGATGCCATCAAAGATTTGCAAAGTGATAATAAAGAACTGGTCATAGATAAAGGTTTCCGTGGCGACACCATCATCTTAAAATTGACGCCACCTGTTCTGGAAAATGAAAAACAGGTGATCATCAATTCAGAAAAACTCAGGTTAAAACATTATATCAAAGGTGTTACCATTCGATATACGTTAGATGGGACACGACCCGACAGTTTAAAATCCAATGTTTATAATAATGATGTTACCATCAGCAACAATGCTCACCTGGTAGCAAAAGCTTTCAAACCGGGATGGAACAGCAGTGATTCAATGGAAGCTTTTTTTTATAAAGCTTCTTACATGGCTGATTCCCTGGTTTATTTGTTGCCTACTGATAAAGCCTATAAAGATGAAAAAGGAAGGATATTAATTGATGGAGTGAAAGGAGATAATAATTATGGTAGCGGCAAATGGGTGGGTTTCACACTGAACCGGATGGAGGCATTATTGGTATACAATCAGAATGCTGAAGTATCCCGGGTTTCAGTAAGCAGCCTTATTGATATTGCCGGATACCTGATGCCTCCGCAATCCATTGAAGTGTGGGGAGGAAAAGACCGCATGCATATGAAACTACTGGATCGCATGACACCTGAACAACCGCACAAACAGAAACCAGCTTACCAGAAGGTATATGAACTCCATTTCAAGCCTGCAAGAGTGCGGTATTTAAAAATCATTGCCATACCTGTATCAAAACTTCCTTCGTGGCACCCTGGTAAGGGAAAGCCAGGATGGTTTTTTTCGGATGAGATATTTGTGAATTGAATAGTAGCTAAAAGCAGGCTAAGAGATAAAAGAGGAAAAGGAGCAGAAAGAGAATTTTTTTCGCATAGAGCTATCAGAGTACATATGGGTTTCCGTTATTTTCTCTGTTTCCTCTGCCCGAGACA